>JBDSOQ010000120.1:0-6236 GCA_039914755.1 Nitrosospira sp.
ATGTCGCGCGCCTTGAAGTTCGGCGTATCCACGTTGGCGATGTTGGACGCGATCAATTGCTGTCGATGGGCCCGCAGATTGGCGGCATCCTCGTAAAAGCGAAATGTCGCGTCAAGTTTGTTGATCATGAATTGGTGCTCCTTCTATTGTCGGCATTGTTAACAATTGCGCCGGTCATGGTATTTCACGCCCGATCCGCGCGAAAGAAAGATCAGCAGGGTTAAAACCCCTTATCTCCGGGTTTAAGCGATCTTCCGAGGTTGACTGCGGCAAACATGATGCGTTGTCATGCATGCAGGTAATTCATCAAATAACGACCCAAACCCGCCTCATTTCGACATGCTGCCGAGGCCGCCCACAGACTAGAATTGCGGCCAACCCCGGTTCACCCTGATCCAGGACATTTTTTCGAGGAACCCCGCCATGCCCATCGTGTCTCGCCATGTACTTTCCTGCGGCCTGAGCTTTGTCGCCCTTCTCTCCCTGTCCGCTACGGCATTGGGCTCGGCATCGGCAAACGCGAGGCAGGATCCGCGTCTTGTCCAGGATATCGTCTTGAACTTCCTGCATACCCAGTCGGCCGGTCTGCCCGGTCAGCCTGAAATCACGCTGGGTGCAATCGATCCCCGGATCAACCTGCCCGCCTGCGCCGCACTTGAGCCGTCCTTTCCGCCCGGTAGCCGGCCGTGGGGCAACACAACCGTGATAGTGCGTTGCACCGTGCCGCATCAATGGACGATTTACATACGCGCCACGGTAAAAGTCATTGGGGATTATGTTGTCAGCGCCAAGCCTCTGACGCAGGGACATATGCTCACCGCGGCGGATTTGGCCACCCGTAGCGGCGATCTGGCACAGCTTCCGCCGGGTGTTGTCACCGACCCGAATCTAGCTTTGGGTAGAACGCTCTCCGGCAGCATTTCTTTCGGAAGCCCGTTACGCCAGGACATGCTGCGCGCACGAGCGGCAGTGATGCAGAATCAAAATGTGAAGCTGGTCTCCAGCGGACGCGGATTCAGCGTAACTGCGGATGGTAGAGCGCTTAATAACGCGGCTGAGGGACAACTGGTGCAGGTTCGTATTGCGTCGGGCTCGGTGGTGAGCGGGACCGCCCGGGCCGGAGCAATAGTGGAAGTAAGTTATTGATGGACTGTAGACAGCAGGATGGGTGGAGCAGAGCGTAACCCATCAGAATTTGCATTTGGCCCTATATGGCAAACCATGGCCGGACCGATAATGCAATTTATCACGGCCGGAAAATTGCTTTCATGAAACGAACGTGATGGGTTACGCGCTGCTCCACCCATCCTACGAACTACGAACTATTGATGGACCGCAGAACTGCGCAATGAGGATGTGGTCATGATAGGTTTTGCTACGGATATAAAAGGCTTTTCAGGTTGAGCTTGTTGTGCCACAGATTCTGGCAAAAAAGCTCAAGTTTCTCCCGAGGCCGCCGTTACACTGCTTATAGTCAATTGTAGGAGCAAATCCGTGCAGATAGAAAATAGCATCAAAACCAACGCTATCAAGCCCATCGGCGAGGCGAGCGCTGCCAAACCCGCGCAAACGGCAGTGGGTAGCGTGCCTTCAAAAAGCCAGAATGCTTCAGTGGGCGGAAAAGATGGTATTCAGCTGAGCATACAATTGCAAAGCATCGAAAAATAATTGGCGAATGTCGAGGTTTTCGATGCCGTCAAGGTGGAAGAGATCAAACGGGCGATCAGTGAGGGCCGCTTCACCGTAAACCCCGACAAGGTCGCAGATGGTTTGCTCGACACGGTGCGCGACCTGATCCATAGGGGGAAGGGTTAACTTGGCTGACAGTATTTTCGATCCCGTTGCGTGCATTAGCCGCGAGCGCGACGCAACGCGGGACTTCATCGATATTTTGCGCCGGGAGCAAGCTGCATTACAGCAGCCGGGCGCATCTCTGCTGCTGTTGATCGCCAATGAAAAAGCGCACCAGGCCCAACAATTGGCTCAACTGTCGGATGCGCGCAACTATTGGTTGAGAAAGCTCGGCTATACTCAAGATCACATCGGCATGGAACGCGGCTTACAAGACTGCCCCGCTGCAGCCGATGTGTGGGAGGAACTGCTTCAATTGGCGGAAACAGCCAGCCAGCTCAACAAGATCAACGGTATCCTTGTCGGTCAGCGCCTGCGCTACACCCAGCAGGCGATATCAGTATTGCAAACCTCGGCCCACGGCGGGCAAAATACACGGCTGTATTGCCCGGATGGACAACCCCAGCCGTTTCTCGGTGGCCGCCCGCTCGGCGAGTGCTGAGCCGATAAAATACTGTCGATCACGATAAACAAGCTTACGGATTCGATGCACATTGAGAGGCGTAGGGCCGCAATAAGCGAAGCGCATTGCGCCGTATGAGAGCCCCTCGATACAGCACTATTCGATTGCCATAGCTGATATCGCCGTCGCATCCAACTTCCGGGCAGCGGCATAGCGCATACGGCGCAATGCGCTTCGTTTATTGACGCCCTACCCCCGCTATCCCGCCTGCCAGCGCACCCAATCAGCCGTATGAGAATTTCCGATTTTTGTCCAGGATTCGGCCCGCGCGGCGCCATAACCAATCTGCCCAGTCAGGTATCTATAAGGATGGGGGATACGGTGCCGGATAGGCTGGGTATCGCGTCAGGTGAAGCCTCGGTTGAAGTGTCGGATGAACTCTCAGTTGAAATCCCGGCCGAGGTATCGGGAAGGCTGGACAGGATCATGATCGTGACTCGTCGGTTTCGTATACGGCCCTCCTCCGTGTTGTTCGGTCCGACAGGGCGATTTTCGCCATACCCCGCTGCCGTAAGCCGCACGGCATCTACGCCATTGCCGATCATCAACCTCACCACGCTGCTGGCACGCACGGCCGACAGTTCCCAGTTGGAGGGAAATTTTTCGGTGACGATCGGTATATTGTCGGTATGGCCTTCCACCTGTATCGCATGACTGTCGTTTTTCAACACCTGTGCCACTGCCTCGATCACTCTGCTCGACTCTTGCCGCAATAGCGCCTGGCCGGGCGAGAATAATACGCTGGCATTGATCTCCACGCCCAGGCCCAGGTTGCTGTGAATCACCCTTACCTGTCCATCTTCCACCAGCGAACCGAATGCGGCGATGATTTCGCGGGCGATGATATCCATCTGGTCCTTCTGCTGGCGTTGGGCTTCTACAAATCGGTGTGCTTTTTTAACCGCGAGCTCATCATCTTCCGTTGGGAGGTTCGAAGCGATAATCGGAGTCGTTTTCCGCGTGCGCTTCGGCAATACGACGTCAGGCGTCAGCGCAATCTTGTTGCGCCCGTCCGGTTGTGCGCCGAACGCGGTGACAAACGACCCCGCCAGCACCTGGTCGTACTGGCCGTTATTCAAGCGGGAGGCTGCATACATCACAACAAACAGCGCAAGCAGTAAGGTAATGAAGTCGGCATAGGACACCAGCCAGCGCTCATGATTTTCATGTTCTTCGGGTCTTTGTCTGCGCGCCATTTCAGTTCAAGCGGGATTTATGGATGAGCAACTTTTTGTTAGATGAAAATATGCATTACTCTGCATATCAGCCTTCTTTGACGGTAATATTTGTTCATATTTTTGGTCACGCCAAATACCCGTTGAGGCGTCCGGTAATCAGCCTCGGGTTTTCGCCTTTGGCAATACCGACCAATCCGTCCACCAGCATTTCGCGCATCAGTACCTGCCGGCCGATGAGCGTTTTCAGTTTATTGGCGATAGGCAGGAATGCCAGATTTGCGAGCCCCACGCCATAGATGGTCGCCACGAACGCCACGGCTATTCCATTGCCCAGATGTGCCGGATCCGACAAGTTCTCCATGACCTGTATAAGGCCTATCACCGCGCCCAGAATACCGATGGTCGGCGCGTAGCCGCCCGCGGCTTCCCATACTTTTGCGCCCTGGCGATGGAAATCTTCGAATGTATCGATCTCCACTTCCAGCACACGCTTCAATACCAGCGGATCTGTGCCGTCCAGCACCAGTTGCAACCCTTTTTTTACGAAAGGATCATCGATACCTTCTACGTGCGTATCGAGCGACAGCAAGCCTTCCTTGCGGACAGCGGCACTCCATATGGCGATATGCTCCACCAATGTGGTCGCGTCGAGTATCGGCGGAACGAATACCCAGCGGCTCATCTTCATGCCGAGTACAAACTGGCGCACCGGGCTTTGCAACAGTACCGCTCCCAATGTGCCCCCCAGCACGATGAGAAGCGGGGTAAACTGGACAAGGGAGCCGAGATGGCCGCCTTCCAGCGCCTGCCCGCCAAAGATGGCGATCAAAGCGATGGCAATACCGATTATGCTGTTGAAGTCCATGCGCATTCCTTGAGTTTGGCGCGTAACCGCGCAACGGCCTGGCTATGTATCTGACATACCCTGGATTCGGATACGCCGAGAACCGCGCCGATCTCCTTGAAATTCAGCTCCTGCTCATAGTAGAGTCCCATCAATGTTTTTTCCCGACCGGGCAAGTCGCCTATTGCGCCGATCAGCGCTTGCCTCAGGTCTCCATCCAATAGGCTCGCCAGTGGATCGCCACTGGTATCGACGCAGTTGCGCTCCAGGAAATCGTCATTTTCGCCATCGGAAAAATCTTCATAATGGATCAGTTGCGCACCCCGCGCATCAAGCAGCATCTCATGGTAGCCTTCGATTGGTACTTCGAGTTCCCCGGCTATTTCCAGTTCCGTGGGCGTACGGCCGAGGTGTTGCTGCAGTGCGTTGATTGCCGTTTCGATTTGACGCATATTCCTGCGCGCCCCCCGCGGCAGCCAATCCATCTGGCGTAATTCGTCCAGCATGGCGCCGCGTATGCGCTGCTGCGCATACGTCGCAAACTGGGCTCCCGGTATTTCCTGGTAGCGATTCAGCGCATCCATCAAACCGATCATGCCGACCTGGATAAGGTCATCTGCTTCCACACTGCCCGGCAGCCTGGACATCATGTGATGCGCAATGCGTTTGACGAGTGGCGCGAACTCGGCGAGATGCTGTTGTTTATCGATTACGCCGGCTGAGGTATACATTGTCTGGCTCATCTCGCACCTACTGCGGTGGCGGTGGCGGCATTGCTGTTCCGGCTGCTCAGCAGCAGGGATTTCATGAAGCGTTCCACGCCTCTCTCCTCGTCATCCGGACAGGGCCATTCAGCCAACGATTCCGCTATCCGGCAAAACGCAGCTGCTGAAGCAGTGGCGGGAACTGCGCCGGTTACGCGCCGACCGAGACAAAGCTTGCCGTCTTGCGGTACAAAACCCATGAAATCGAGCGAAACCTCAAGATAGCGGCTGGCTACGTCAGCCATGTTGTCGAAGATCATCTTCGCCTGGGTCTCGGTTCCAGCCTTGTTGACCACTACGTGAAAATGCTGTTTATCCTGATGATGAGCACAGGTATGCTTGATTAACGCATAGGCTGCGGTAATCGAGGCTGGATCAGGGGAAACGACCACCACGATTTCATGAGTGGAAAGGGCAAGCGTAAGCATCTGGCTGGATCGGCCCGGTGCAGCATCGATGAGTATTACGTCAATCGGTTGAGCAAGGTTTGCGAAACAGCCGATCACATGAGCCTGGTCGTCCGCGCTCAGCTTTCCCAGAACACGCATACCGCGCCCGGCCGGCAGGATGAAAAACCCTTCGAGGCCAGGGATGATCACTTCATCCAATGTTTTGTCTCGCCGGATTACGTCGAGTAAATCACGGTGGGCGTTGATACCCAGCGTAGCGCTGACGTTATTGGCGCCTGCATTTTCATCGATTACCAGTACACGCTTGCCGCTGCGTGCAAGGGCTGCCGCCAGACTGATAACGGTGGTTGTCTTGCCTGTGTCCGTGCTACCGGAAGTGATGGTGAGAACACTCAGAAAATTCCGTACCAGCAAGCGGCGGAGTACCTCTGCCTGGTCATGGATAGGCTCAGCCAAGGTGAACCCCGCTCATGTCCGGGTTGCTCGCGCCGATATTGCGATCTGTCAGGATCAAGGGGAACGCGTCCTCCGGCATGGCGCAGGAAGATTCGGCAGGTGGATTATCCAGTGCACGATTCACCAGAGCCCGGGAGTCAGCCATTTCCAGATCTTCCGGAACGCGTTGGCCGCCCGCTACATAATAAAGCGGCAAGCGATGCCGGATTGCGGTGTCGAGCGCGCAGCCAATGGTGACCGCTTCATCCAGTTTGGTGATGATTGCGCCCG
>JBDSOQ010000233.1:0-5622 GCA_039914755.1 Nitrosospira sp.
ATCCGGCCGTACGGGGTCCATTCAACCTGTGAACCACCCTCACCGCGTAACGTTCGATGCTTTGCAAGGCATAGAACGTCAAAAAAATCTCATCGATCAAAATACACGTCAGTTCGTACAGGGACGCCCCGCCAATAACGTATTGCTTACGGGCGCGCGCGGCACAGGCAAGTCATCGCTGGTAAAAGCAATGCTGAATAAATATGCTGCCATGGGGTTGCGCTTGATTGAAGTGGAAAAGCATGACCTTACCGATCTGCACGACATTGTCGAACAGATATACCAGCGCCCTGAACGCTTCCTTTTGTATTGCGACGACTTGTCATTCGAACCCGGTGACCCCGGCTATAAGGCCTTGAAAGTCGTACTCGATGGTTCTATCGCCACGGCGTCCGAAAACGTTCTTGTCTACGCGACTTCCAATCGCCGCCACTTGATGCCCGATTTCATGCGAGACAATCTGGACACCCGGCATCTGGGTGAAGAAATCCATCCGAGTGAATCGGTCGAAGAAAAGATTTCCTTATCCGAGCGTTTTGGGCTATGGGTATCCTTCTACCCGTTCGATCAAGAGCAGTACCTGGACATTGCCGGGCATTGGCTCAACCATTTCGGTATCGAAGAAATGACTCCCCCTATACGTGAAGCGGCTCTACAATGGGCATTGGGGCGTGGCTCACGAAGTGGGCGCGTAGCATGGCAATTTGCACGCGACTGCGCGGGAAAGCAGAATCTGCCATGATTTTCAAAGAATCCGGTCATTGCCCCAGGTAGGGCAGCATGGATATACAAGCCGGATTTGCGCAAATTTAAAATTTGACCGTTTACGTAGCAGGTTTCATTCGTCGGTTACTGCCCATCCACCTCACCATGCCCTCTCCCACCCATATCACTGAAGTCGCCGTTGCGGTTATCACCGCCCCTGATGGCCGTTTTCTTCTTGCGCGCAGGCCCGAGGGCAAGCCTTATGCGGGTTACTGGGAATTTCCCGGCGGCAAGGTGAAACCCGATGAGCCGCTATTGGAGGCGTTAAGGCGCGAATTACTGGAAGAGCTGGGTATATTTGTCGAGCATGCCTACCCCTGGATCACCCGCACGTTTAATTATAGCCATGCCTCTGTCCTCCTCCACTTTTACCGTGTAGTGACATGGCATGGCGAGCCGCAGCCCCGCGAAAACCAGGAGTTGGCCTGGCAATCCGCAGACAATGTCCGGGTTGAACCGATGTTGCCGGCAAATGCACCGGTATTGCGGTCACTGGATTTGCCGGCGATCTATGCAATAACCCATGCTGCGGAATTGGGGACGGATATTGCTCTAATCCAGATCGAACGCGCATTGAAAGGAGGGATACGGCTGTTGCAGGTACGCGAGAAAGCAATGCCGGAGAAAGCGTTGAATGCTTTTATCGGCGCTGTGGTTGCACTCGGTCATCGTCATGGCGCCAAAGTATTGGTGAACGGTAGCATAGACAATGTCGACCTTTATCGGAAAGCCGGCGCGGACGGGCTACATCTTGCGTCAAGACAACTGATGGACGTTGCGAAACGTCCGGATGTCGAGTGGTGTGGCGCGTCTTGTCACAATGCAGAAGAGCTTTTTCGCGCTGAGCAATTGGGTATGGATTTTGCGGTGCTTGCGCCGGTACTGCCGACGTTGAGTCACCCTGGCTCTGCGACGCTGGGTTGGCAAAGATTTGCCGCACTCATCCGGGGTTGCTCGATACCCGTTTATGCGCTAGGCGGGCTGCGCCGGGAAGATTTAACTACGGCATGGGAACACGGCGGGCATGGAGTGGCCATGATGCGGGGTATCGGCTAAAGATTCAGCCCTGCAGAAACACATAAGGAAGATTTGCAAACTGAAGGACCCGTGGTGAAAGACATGGAGCAACAGCCTGAGGCTGAGCTGGTGCTGAGGGTAATGTTCGGATTTGTTCGGATTTGTTCAGGTCATCGCTTTGCGATAGCGCCAATTCTTCGAACGCCAGTGCCTGACCGCTATTGCCCATCCTTAAACAAATCTTCCTTCTGTTTTTCCGTGTCCGCATCCGTTTCCGCATCCGGAATTCGATAGGACTCCGAAGCCCATTGGCCCAGGTCGATCATCTTGCAGCGTTCCGAACAAAAAGGCCGATAACGATTGCTCGTATCCCAGACGATAATCTTGCCGCAGTGTGGGCAATTGACGATGGGTTGCTTCATAATCGTGAACCTGAAAATATACTATCCGTTGAAACATCACCAGACCACCTGACTATTATGGCTTGATTGTGTTAATCAAGCCAGCTGGCAGCCTGTCGGGCTTGAAGAATCGCAGCGAAAAAGTGACTGAGTGAGGGCAGATTTTGAGGATTTTGAAGGCCAATAGTTATTTTATTGGCCGAAAAAGCAGCGAAATATGAACCAGCCAGACGCTTTTGCAGCCGATTTCCTTTAAGTCCGACAGGCTGCTGGACAGTGTCCCGGACCGCTTGCCCCGCTGGGAACATTATGCCATTTGAATGTCGTAACCTTACAAGTATCCACCAATGTTGCGCGGTTTCCGGTTTTTGTATCAAATCAAACTCATGGCGGGTATCGCCGGAAAGAACGCATGTAGACGCAAGTATCTCGCTCCCAACCCATTGATCGATAAAAACGGTCAGGTGCGGTTTTCCACCATCCAATCAATAGTTTTTATAATGCATATTTATTTTCCGATATGTATTATGGTAAAATGGTTAAGTTTTTTATGAGTTTTTTTAGAAGGTCCGAAATTAAAAACGGGACTGCAAAATATGGCAGATATTGAGAAAAAGCAGGAAATGAACGGCAGGAGACGTTTTCTCATCGCCGCAACTTCGATTGCGGGCGGGATCGCGGGCGTTGCCGTGGCAACCCCTTTCATGATGAGCATGATGCCCAGCGAACGCGCAAAAGCGGCGGGCGCGCCGGTTGAGGTGGACATCAGCAAGGTTGAACCAGGCATGCTGCTGATGGTGGAATGGCGCGGCAAGGTGGTATGGGTATTGAATCGCACCCCTGAAATGCTGGCTAACCTGAAGAAGCTTGACGGCCAGGTATCCGATCCAAAATCGGAAAAAGACCAGCAACCCAAGTATGCGCAGAATGAAACACGTTCCATCAAACCGGCAATTCTGGTAGCTGAAGGAGTCTGTACCCATCTGGGATGTTCTCCCGTATATCGCAAAGATATTGCGCCCGCGGATCTCGGTTCCGACTGGCTGGGCGGTTTTTTCTGCCCCTGCCACGGCTCCAAGTTCGATCTCGCGGGCCGCGTCTACAAAAGCGTCCCTGCGCCTACCAACCTTGTCGTTCCCCCCCACATGTATTTAAGCGATACCACCCTGTTGATCGGGTCTGATCGCAAGGAGTCCGCATAAATGAGCAAGCGATTGGCGTCCATGGTCGACTGGATAGACGCGCGTTTTCCCCTGACTTCCAACTGGAAGGCTCATCTCACCGAATACTACGCGCCGAAGAACTTCAATTTCTGGTATTACTTCGGCTCGCTGGCCATGCTCGTGCTGGTGAATCAGCTTCTTACCGGCATTTTCCTCACCATGAACTACAAGCCGGACGCCAGCATGGCATTCGCCTCCGTGGAATATATCATGCGGGACGTGGATTTCGGCTGGTTGATCCGTTACATGCACTCCACCGGCGCATCCATGTTCTTCGTGGTGGTCTATCTGCACATGTTCCGCGGGATGATGTACGGCTCGTATCGCAAGCCGCGCGAGCTTCTCTGGCTGATCGGCATGGGAATATTTTTCATGCTGATGATGCTGGCGTTTACCGGATATATCCTCCCCTGGGGACAAATGTCCTATTGGGGTGCGCAGGTGATCGTAAGCATGATCGGCGCGATTCCGGTAATAGGCGAAACGCTCTCGAACTGGCTGCTGGGTGATTTCATGCTGTCGGATGCCGCACTCAATCGTTTCTTTGCCTATCACGTCGTGACTCTGCCCGTTTTACTCGTGACGCTGGTAGTCGTTCACATATTGGCACTGCATGAGGTCGGCTCAAGTAACCCGGATGGGATTGAAATCAAAAAATATAAAGATCCCGTAACGCACATTCCCGTCGATGGTATCCCGTTCCACCCGTACTACACCGTCAAGGATATTTTCGGCGTCATCGTGTTCCTGATCGTGTTCTGCGGGATCATATTTTTCGCACCCGAGATGGGCGGTTATTTCCTTGAGTACAACAATTTCGTTCCCGCCAATACATTGCAGACGCCTGACCATATCGCCCCGGTATGGTACTTCACGCCATACTATTCGATGCTGAGAGCGGTCACCATCAACTTCCTGTGGATAGATGCCAAGCTTTGGGGCATCGTGCTGATGGGCGGATCAGTCGCGATCTTCGCGCTGCTACCTTGGCTGGACCGTAGCCCCGTGAAGTCTATTCGCTACAAAGGCCCTATTTTCAAATTTGCCCTCACGCTTTTTGTCATCAGCGTCTTTGTGCTCGGCTACCTTGGCACCAAATCGCCCACCCCGCTGTTCACAACGCTTGCGCAAATATTCACGGTAATCTACTTCGCCTTCTTTATTCTTATGCCGTGGTACAGCAAGATAGATAAAACCAAGCCTGAACCGACCAGAGTGAAAGAATGAGAAAAATAACAACTATCTTAGTTATGTTATGCTTGGCCCCGCTTGTCGCATTTGCCAGCGAGTCAACCGTAAAGCTGGATCATGCACCGATCCGGGCGGACGACAAGCTCTCGCTGCAACGCGGCGCCAAGACCTTTGTCAACTACTGTCTGTCGTGCCACAGCGCGGAATACATGCGCTATAACCGGCTGCGCGATATCGGCCTGACCGAGACCCAGGTCAGCGACAATCTCATATTTACCGGGCAGAAAGCCGGTGAGCTCATGACTGTCGCCATGAAAACCAAGGAGGCCAAACAGTGGTTCGGGGTCGCCCCGCCCGATCTATCGGTGATCGCCCGTTCTCGTGGTGCTGATTGGCTCTATACGTATCTCCGGAAGTTTTATCGTGATGACTCCACCGCTACGGGCTGGAATAACCTTGTATTCGATAAAGCTGCCATGCCTCATGTACTCTATCAGTTGCAAGGCGAGCAATCGCTGGTGACGAGCACCGTCGACGACGGTCACGGCGGTAAGCATGAGGTAAAGGAACTGAAGCTGGATAAACCAGGTGCGCTCTCTAAAACAGAATATGAAGCCTATGTGGCCGATCTGGTGAATTTCCTGGTTTATCTAGGTGAACCTGCTGCGACCAAGCGAGTGCAAATAGGAATTATTGTGATGCTCTTCCTGTTTGGCATGCTGGCGCTTACCTACGCACTGAAACATGAATATTGGAAGGACATTCATTGATTATTTCCCCTTTACGAAAGATGTACCCAGCTCGTTTGCGCTGGAAGTAACCAAATATGATGACGTTATACTCAGCAACCACCTGCCCTTTCAGTCACCGCTGCCGTATTGTGCTGTACGAGAAGGGCATGGATTTTCAGATCATCGATGTCGACCTGCATAACAAGCCGGAAGATCTGGCGATAATGACGCCCTACAGCCGGGTTCCCGTGCTGGTAGAGCGTGATCTTATCCTGTACGAATCCAACATCATCA
>JBDSOQ010000005.1:0-15307 GCA_039914755.1 Nitrosospira sp.
CTTGATGGGGTAATCGGACATCAACGCGATGCCGACAGACAGGGGAATGGCCATTGCGCCGGTTATGATGCCGGCTTGTATGTCGCGAGCGAGGTATTTCGCTTCAAATGCGGCAGAGGCCGGTTTATTGTCCAGCTGTATTCCGGCACCGGCCGCTGCAGAATGTGAATGATCCGGCGATACGGGAATATCGTGGTGCTTGGTTGGAGACATATAAATCATTCCTTCCGAAGGTAACTGCTGCTGGTTTACTGGAATGTGCCGAGGGGTTGAAAGAAGCCTGGGTTACGCCTGTCTGATACCCGGTAAATTTCCCTATTTTTTTGCCCTCTTTGAAGCTCCTTTGGCGTTCCTGACAGCGTCGCGCGTCCTTGGGGACGTGCTGCGCTTCTGTTTATCGTAGGCGGGATCAACGTCATCATCTGCAAGGAAATCAGTAGCCATGTCTGAATCCGGCCTGACGAAGTCTACGCTTGCGCAAAACTGGATCGCGTCCGGCTCTATTCCGCTGGGGGTCATACGTTCCATCGCTTCGAAGGGGGCGTGCGGCGACGCGCGGGGAAGTGCCGATACTTTCTCATGGGCGCGGTCGGCATGCGATTTTGAAAGCATGTCAGCGACCAGCTGACGGTCAGCGTCGCGTTCCTGCTTGAGCCGCTGAAGCGCAACTGCCATGCGTTCCAGCGCGGGTTGTGCCGTCAGCATAAATTCCGAAATCACGCTACTCATGCTTTGCCCGCTCGCCCCGCTGATCCGACGCAAAATGGCGTGTTGCTCCTCGGTGAGCGTAATGGTTATTCGGGGCTTGGAGGTAGGCATATCTTTTCTCTTCTATGGAACCAATGGTGATGCACCTGATGCTAGTGCATCACCTAGAGATAGTCAACTACATCTTTCGACGGGGCTTAAAGTTTGCAGGACCGATCATCGGCCCTGCATCTTCCTGCTTTTAACCCCACCCATTCCCAACCCTTGCTCATGAGGGCAGGGCATTCCCCATCATCGCCGCCCCTGGGCGACCCGAAAAGAGTTTGAGCGAGAGGATCTGAATTTGGAAATGTTAGCCGGAACCGCCGAAAATTCCGGCATGGACGAAATGCCAGTACTGGCGTGAGTTGTCGCAAAACAGTTGTTTCCTGACACCATTTGACCGACATGACGAACCGAAGCATCAGCCTACAGTGCGAATTCCGGTTCAAACCGGGCACACATTCCACGACAAACTGGACAGTAAAATAGATATGTAGCGGTACGGAATAACCGTGGCAACCTCGGAGATTTTTCCAGGGAGCCACATGGCCAACAACAGGTTATCCATGCGCGAGATTACAGAAACACTCCGGCTGCATCACGAATGCGGTCGTTCCAACCGGGATATTTCCCGCGCTATCGGTGCGTTGCCGACCACAGTTTTCGATTATCTTCGCCGCGCCAAGGCGGCTGGCCTGGGCTATCCGCTACCAGATGGCATGGATAATCCGGCCCTTGAGCTGCGGCTGTTCCCGCCGGCTGTACCTTCTGATGTTGTCCGATCCGAGCCGGACTTGGGGGCTGGGCGCACCGCGAAATGCGCAGGAAGAACATCACGCTGGAGCTGCTGCGGCAGGAATACAGAGCGGCGCATCCCGAGGGCTACCAATACAGCTGGTTCTGCGAACGCTATCGGCAATGGGTCGGCAAGCTGTCGGTCACCATGCGGCAAACGCACACGCCCGGCGAGAAGCTGTTCATCGATTATGCCGGGCAGACCTGCCGATCATTGACGGGCTGACGGGGGAAATCCGTCATGCGCAACTCTTCGTTGCCGTACTCGGCGCCTCCAACTACACCTTTGCTGAAGCCACCTGGACACAGCAACTGTCCGATCGGATCGGCTCCCATGTGCGCGCCTTCGAGTTCATTGGGGGCGTGCCGGAAATCCTTGTACCCGTAGTATGGTTGCGATTCTTATAGGCTTATCCAAACAATCGTTTACGAATCTGAATATCCGGCCAAGTTATGAGTCACTGGTCACGACGGCCTCATTACTCGTGGCAAAAAATGCCTCCACCTCAGCCAGTTCCCGGGTCCGCTTCATCGGCGGCAAGCTTTGCCAGATTTTCTTTCCATACGATTTGGTGATAAGGCGCGGGTCGCAGATCATCAGTACGCCGCGGTCGGTTTCATCTCGAATCAACCTTCCCGCACCTTGCTTGAGGTTGATGACCGCGCGCGGCAGTTGATATTCCATGAAGGCATTGCGTCCTTCCTTGTTGATTTTGTCTATGCGCGCGGCGAGCACCGGATCGTCCGGCGGGGCAAAGGGCAGCTTGTCGATTATCACGACCGATAATGCTTCTCCGCGTACGTCCACGCCTTCCCAGAAGGATTGACTGCCGATAAGTATGGCATTGCCCATTTTACGGAAGCGTTCCAGCATATGGGAGCGTGAACCCTGGCCTTGCAGCAGTATGGGATAGTCGAGTTTCTCCCGCTCGAATGCCACCAGCAGCAGTTCGTGCGCGCGTTGCATTGCACGCAGGCTGGTGCACAGGAAAAAAGCACGGCCACGGCTGGCCTTCAATACCGGCAGTGCAGCTTTTATCACTTCTTCGGTATATTCCCGACTGTTGGGTTCGGGCATGCCGGTGGGTACATAAAGCAGGGACTGGTTGGCAAAGTCGAACGGGCTCTCCCAGCAGGCTGACTGTGCGGGATTCAATTCCGTATCCAGGCCCATTTCGTTTTTGTAGTGCGAGAAATCGCCTTTTACCGAAAGCGTGGCGGAAGTGAATACCCATGCGCGGGGAGACCCGCTCAACTGTTTGTTGAAAATTTCCGCGATGGAAAGCGGTGTGGCGTTGAGCTGCAGCGCGTGACTGAACACTTCCACCCAGCGCACGAACCCTTCGGCTTCTGCCTGGTCACGCCAGCGTTTTATGTTGGCGGAGATTTCTCGCGCGCGTTGCCAGCAGTTCTCAAGTCCTTCCGAACGCTCCGCCTGGCTTTCCAGCATATCTACCAGTGCATCGAGTTTTTTCAGCAGTTCGTCCAGTGCACTACCGAATTTGGCGTTTTTCATCGTAGCGGCCAGCGGCAGGCGCGTATTCTCGCCCTCGATAGTCAACCGAAAGTCGCGTGCCGCTTTTTCCATTGCCGCTATGGCCGGGGGCAGGGCGGTAAAATCTTTCGCACCTCGCACCGCTTCCGCCTCGGTGTCGCGAGCAAGCTCCAGCAATTGACTGGTGCTTACCGATTCTCCAAAAAACAGGCTGGCGGTTTCCGGCAACTGGTGGGCTTCGTCGAATATTACTGTGTTGCAGGCGGGGAGCAGCTCGGCCAGGCCTTCATCGCGCAACATGACATCTGCGAAGAACAGATGGTGGTTGACTACGACCACATCCGCCGCAAGCGCCTGTTTGCGAGCCTCCATGACAAAGCAATTCTTGTGATGGGGGCATTCCGAACCGAGGCAATTATCGCGTGTGGAAGTTACCTGCTGCCAGACTGCGGCGTTTTCCGGCACTTCGCTCAACCCGCTTTTATCACCGCTTTTGGTAATGGCGGCGTAGCGTTCAATCAGCTTCAGATACTTCACCTCTTCACGGCTGGCAAGGATGGCGCGACCCTCCTGCACCGTGCGCTCCAGATGGTAATGACAGACGTAGTTGGCTCGTCCTTTCAATAACGCCACGATGACCGGGGCCTTGAGTGCTGCCCGCACGGTAGGAATGTCGCGGTTGAAGAGCTGATCTTGCAGGGTCTTGGTGCCGGTGGAGATAATCACCTTGCCACCGGCCAGCAACGCCGGGACCAGATACGCAAAGGTTTTGCCTGTGCCTGTGCCTGCCTCGGCAACGAGGAGAGAATTTGCGGCGATGGTCTCCGCTATTGCCTGCGCCATTTCAAGTTGCTGTGCGCGCGCGCTGTAACCCGGCACGGTGCGGGCAAGCGCGCCAGCAGCGGAAAAGAAGGTTTCGAGATCAGGCATGGAGGAAGTCAAGGGAACTGCCGCCATGATAACGCAGTGCTTTGTATAAGGCACCGCTAAACCCTGATTTGTTGTCTGTTATCGGTCGCTGATTTAATTCCTGTCGTCGGTCGATCTGTTCGGCAAAGGTTGCATACTTTCTCATCCGCTCGTGTAAATAGCCGGGTATCAGTATTTTGATTGCCAGATGATTTAACGGTGGTCTAAACGCTTTTTCTGCCTTTAGCCATTTTGATCTTCCCGGGCAGCGTGCTTGCCTGAGGCAAGTTGTGTCCGGCATGATAGGTTTTTTTCCATAACGCCTTCGTGCACAACGGATCGCTGAAAAAATCCCTTTTCTGGGCGATATTCCTCGCCAGTCCGTTCAACGCAGCGATACCGACCACGGTAAAGATAACAAGAATTATTAACGGGAGGCCTCTTTTTACTAATGAGGGCAACGTTACTTCTTTACATATTAGCCAGATTGATTTCATATCATCGTTTAAAGCCACCTTCCAATAGCCTGGTTCAGCCTTGTTGGGTCGCCTTGGATTGCGAGTCTACAAGTGGGACTTTTAACCGCTTCATACCGGCTCATCGGTGCACAGGCAGCCAATAAACCGAGAGTAGATATCATTGCCGTAAAGCTGTTTATTTTCTGCGAAAGCTGCTGAGAATCTGAATTGACTACGCGAGACGCGCTGTACGTAAGCTCGGCTACCAAGGGATAGACTACCAACTGCCTGGCACTTTGTCAATCTTCTTATGTTTAAAGTGTCCCGGCTATCGGCGCCAATGTTTATTTGCGCAGCATGTTCCGTAGTTTGTGAAAAGTGCGAAAAGTGGTCGGCCGCCTGAACGGGAATGCGAAGAACAGTAATTCTTTCCGGTCCACCGCGTCCTGGATTGCAGAGAAAATCGTTGCGACAGCGGAATTACCGGCTGTGCGGATACACATCTCCGGTATTGCCGATGGCTTGGCGGGTTAGCGCCGGCAAGCTTCAGCGCGCTGAGACTGTACTGCCAATTTCGGCTTAGTCTCCATTAAGAAGCCAGCAGGCCTTTCTCGATGGATGAAATCGCAAATGGGGTAACGATCTGCGGGTCTGAAAGAATCAGCCGCTCGTCCTTGTCTGCGTAATCAAGCCGGCTGAGTATATCCTTGATGACATTGAGCCGCGTCAGCGGTTTGTCGTCGGCATGTACAATTATCCATGGCGATATAAAACTGTGCGTGTTGGCCAGCATTCTGTCGCGCGCAAGGCTGTATTGGTCCCACTTCTTCAGCGCATGCTTGTCTAGTCCGCTGATTTTCCATCGGGCGAGCGGGTCCTTCTTGCGCTCATCCAGTCGCTTTGCCTGCTCGGTTTTGCTGATGTCGAGGTAATACTTGAGGAGCTTGATGCCGGAACGGATCAGCATATGCTCAAAATCCAACACCGAGTTCATGAACTCTTCATACTCGGCTTCAGTACAGAAGCCCATTACCTTTTCCACACCCGCCCGGTTGTACCAGCTGCGGTTAAACAGCACGAGCTCTCGCGCTGCGGGCAGATATGGAACATAACGTTGAAAATACCAGGAACTCCGATCTCGATCTGACGGTATGCCGAGGGCGACCACGCGCGTCTCGCGCGGACTCAGATGCTCGGTAATACGTTTGATCGTGCCATCCTTTCCGGCCGCATCCCGGCCTTCAAAGATGACCAGAATCTTGTTGTCGCATTTGATGAAGTGCCGCTGCAGTTTGACGAGTTCAATTTGCAGTTTGTACAGCGTGTCCTCATAGGTTTTTTTGGATATATCGGACACGGACCTGTCCGTTTCTTTATCTTTTTTGTCGGTTTTTTTGCTCATGGCTGGAAGACCTCGATTTTATAGCGCATACTTGCTCTACATAGAAGAAATACGCATACTAGATGACATGACATTGCGGACAGACACATTTATACTGATTCTAATCATGTTGGCACTGCCGTTGCAAGGTGCGCTTGCTGCCATTATGCCGTTGTGCGCGCAAGCCAGGAATATGTCAGCCGGGCTTGAGGATCACGTAATTCAACCCTCTTCCGTCACCCCATCCGCGAGCCCCCGGTTTGCCTGCAGCCAGCATGACAGCAATAGTCATGAGCAATTGCATGGCGATGATAGCGCCGAAAGTGAAGCGGGCTTCGTCCTTTCCTGCGATGGAGTTGTTTGCCACATCAGCGGCAACGGCCTGCCTTCGGCACTTGCGGTCCTGAATTTCGCCGGCGGATTTTCTTATGCCACCTCTTTTAATTTTCATTTTTTCTCCTTCAGTCTGCAGCAACCGCAGCGTCCTCCCCTCGCTTAATTCTTCGACAGAAGAAATCCGCCTGTTGCATCAGCAATCGCAATCGCAATCGTTTACCCTAATTCATACTTAAGATTCTTTGCGGTAGCGCCTCATGGCGGTTACAGTTTCCGAGAGTGCTAACGGAAACCGCTAGCCGATGTACAGCCTTATCGGCCGCTCTGCCACCACATGTTAAGGAAATCAGGATGAACCTCTCATTCCCTGTTGCATCGCAGCGGCCCGGCGTTCGAAACTCCGTGGCGCTTCCAAAGGAAATGCTGCCCACAGCCATTCAGATTCCAGTTACTCGTAAGCGGTGCTTTTCCGCAAGAGAACTGTGCAAAAGCGCAAATAACCCCGGAAGCGCCAGATCAATAGGCGCCATAAAACCGACCGGAATGATTCAAAGCGCGGCAACCGCCGCATTTTTTGCCATGGCTATATTTTCAGCGGGCGTAAAGGCAGAAGCTCCCGTTAACGCCGTTGTGCCAGAGAGTACCTCGACCACTTTTGGACCCGCCATGGAAGCCTCCGCAACAAATGGCGCTGCTGCATTGGCTGCGCTGATCGCGGAAGCGATGGAAAGCAATCCGGAAATCCGGTCCGCTTTGTGGGAGCGCGAGGCCGCCAGCCAGAGAATAGCCCCGGCCGAAGCGCTAGACGACCCCATTCTCGAAGCAGGGGTGATCAATGCGCCGCTGGTATCGTCAACTTTCAATCGTGATGACATGACCATGAAAATGATCGGTCTGTCCCAGCGCGTGCCGTTCCCCGGTAAGCGCGGTTTGCGCAAGGATGTCGCAATGCAGGATGCGCAAAGTGTCGGCCATGGTTACCAGGAAACCGTGAACCGTGTAGCACGCGATATCAAGGCTGCTTATTTCGAGCTGGGACTCATCCTTGAAAAGACTCGGCTGGTCGAGAAAAATAAACTGATCCTGGAAGATATGCGCCACATCGCCGAGCAACACTACGGGGTAGGCATGGGAAGCCAGGCCGATGCACTGAAGGCGCAGACGCAGGTATCCAGAATGCTGGACGAACTGCTCAAGCTCGCGCGTGAACGACCGACAGTTGAAGCCGAGCTCATTCGCGTGCTAGGCCGCAACGCAATCCTTGCATCGCCTGTACCGGAGCCGCCGCAATTGCGCGAAGAAACCGGGAGTCTGGAATCGTTGCGAGAAACCGCTCTTTCGCAGCGACCGCAATTGTTGGCGCTGCAAAGTATTGTGGCGCGTAACGAAAAAGCGCTGGATCTGGCGCGCAAAAATTACTACCCCGACTTCGATGTACGCCTGGCGTACGGTCAGCGCGATAACATGCTGGACGGCAGCAGACGCCCCGACATGGTAACCCTGACTGTAGCAGTCAATCTGCCGGTGTGGCGCGAAAACAAGCTCGCGCCGCGCGTCGCGGAAGCCCTGGCGAAACGCGATCAGGCCCAGAGCATGTACGAGGCGCAGCGCAATGAGGTAGCGGCCAATCTGCGTCAGCAGATGGCGCTGGCCGAGCAAAACTTGCACTCGGCGCGGCTTTACCAGACCGCCATCCTGCCGCAGGCCAGGCTTACGGTTGAATCGGCGATGTCCGCATACCAGGTCAACCGTGTCGACTTTCTCACGCTGCTCGATAGCCAGATGACGGTATTCAATTATGAAATCAGTCTGGCGACAGCCATGGCGGGCTATAACAAGGCGCTGGCGGAAATTGATTTGCTCATCGGTAAACCGTCGTTATCAGTCCGGCTGCCCATCCCGGCGGAGCTTCTGTGAAAACCATCACCAGATCGATAGCGGTTTTCGCCTTGATCGCGGCGGCCCTGGTTGCGGGATATTGGTGGGGCAGCGCTAAATCCGCAACCTCTACGGTTGAGTCGCAAAAACCCGAAGCGTCGACACCTAAGCCGAAGATTCTCTATTACCGCAATCCGATGGGACACCCTGACACTTCGCCGGCGCCGAAGAAAGACTCCATGGGCATGGACTACCTCCCGGTTTACGAGGGCGAAGAATTCCCATCTGGCAGCTCAGTGGTGAAGATCAGCACCGAAAAAATACAAAAACTGGGCGTGAGAACCGAGATTGTCACGCTGCGCGAACTCACCCGTACCGTGAGGGCGGTGGCAACGGTACAGGTGGACGAGCGGCGGCTATACACCGTGGCACCCAAGTTCGAGGGCTGGATCCAGCGGCTCTACGTGAATACCACCGGCCAGGCGGTGAAAAAAGGCGAGGCGTTGATGGATGTGTACAGCCCTGAGTTGATCACGGCACAACATGAATACCTTATTGCCAGGAAAGGGATGCAGTCGGTCAAGGGGAGCGGGCCGGAGGTTCGGGCAGGCATGCAGCGGCTGTCGGAGAATGCCTTGCAGAGACTGCGCAACTGGGACATATCGGATTTCGACCTGCAAGCGCTGCAGGAAGAAGGCCGGATCAAACGGTATGTCACCCTGCGTTCCCCAGCCAGCGGCGCGGTGATCGAAAAACCCGCAATTCAGGGAAAGCGCTTCATGCCCGGAGAAGTACTGTACCAGATTGCCGATCTCTCCAAGGTATGGGTGCTGGCAGATGTGTTTGAACAGGATCTGGGCATAGTACAGCGGGGCCAGAGCGCCATCATCAGGATGGATGCGTATCCGGACAAAGTGTTCAACGGCGAGGTGACGTTCATCTATCCCACGGTGATGCCCGAAACCCGTACCGCAAAAGTACGCATCGAACTTCCCAACGTTCAGGGATTGCTCAAGCCTGCCATGTACGGCAGGGTGGAGTTCGCCTCGACTCACGGTAAAAACAAGGTGCTTACCGTGTCCGATTCGGCTGTGCTTGACAGCGGCATACGGCGGCTGGTGCTGGTTGATTTGGGCGAAGGCCGGTTCGAGCCGCGCACGGTAAAACTGGGTATCCATGCCGATGGCTATGCTGAAGTGCTGGAGGGATTGGAAGCTGGGGAAACGGTTGTGGTCAGCGCGAACTTTCTGATCGATGCGGAGAGCAACCTCAAGGCGGCACTAGGCGGCTTCGGCCACCACCAGGGTTCTGCACCGGGCGAGAACGGGCAGGTCACGCCCGGCGCATCCATGACAACACCCGGCGGCGCGCCTGTGCCGGCGAGCCATCATGGCGTAGGCAATATTAAAGAAATGGATTGGGTGCATGCGACGGTAACGATTGCACATGATCCGATTGCCAGCCTCAACTGGCCAGCGATGACCATGGATTTCCGTGCCAGGGATCCGGCATTGCTGCGGCCGCTGAAGCCCGGCCAGAAGGTCGATTTCGAGATAGTCGAGGAGTCGGCTGGCGAATATGTCATCGTTCGCATCCGGCCGCTGCATGCCAGCCCACCTGCCAGTCCCGTTGCCAGCGATCAGCGGGGGTACTGACATGCTGGGCCGAATTATCGAATGGTCTGCACGCAACGTGTTCCTGGTGTTGCTGGGGACCGCGTTCGTGATCGGCCTAGGCATCTACGCCGTGATCCGCATGCCCCTGGATGCGATTCCGGATCTCTCGGACGTACAGGTCATCATCTATACGGAATACCCCGGGCAGGCGCCGCAGGTGGTCGAAGACCAGATTACCTATCCCTTGAGCACGGCCATGCTGGCGGTACCCAAATCCAAAGTGGTGCGGGGTTTGTCAGTGTTCGGCGCATCCTTTATCTACGTCATTTTCGAGGATCACACCGACATCTACTGGGCGCGCACACGGGTACTCGAATACCTTAATTTTGCATCGGGACGCATGCCGCGCGTTGTCACCCCGACCCTGGGGCCGGACGCCACCGGCGTCGGTTGGGTGTACCAATATGTTGTGGTTGCTGCCCAGCATACGCTCGCGGAACTCCGCACCATACAAGACTGGTTCGTGCGTTATCAACTCACCAAAGCCCAAGGCGTGGCCGAGGTGGCGAGCGTGGGCGGATTCGTCAAAACCTATCAGGTTACTGTGGAGCCGCGCAAGCTGCAGGCCTATGGGATTCCTCTCAACCAGGTCGCAGCGGTGATCCGCGCGAGCAACCGCGACGTGGGCGGGCGGGTGATCGAGATGGCTGAGACCGAATATGTGGTGCGAGGCCGAGGATACCTGCGCGGCATTTCCGACATCGAAAATCTCGTGGTCAAGGCTACGGAAGGCACACCGGTACTGATTCGCGACGTGGCCCGGGTCGAGTTGGCGCCGGATGAGCGACGCGGGATCGCCGAGCTGAACGGTGAGGGCGAAGTGGTTTCCGGCATCGCTGTCGCGCGTTACGGCCAGAATGCGCTTGACGTTATCGACAACCTGAAAAGCAAGATCAAGGAAATCTCCAGCGGCTTGCCGGAAGGCGTGTCGCTACAGGCAGTTTATGACCGTTCGGACCTGATCCACCGCGCCATCGACAATCTGAAACGGGTCCTGATCGAGGAAAGTATCATTGTGGGGGTGGTCTGTATTGTATTTCTCATGCACGCCAGGAGTGCGCTTGTCGCCATCGTCATGCTGCCCATCGGTGTGCTCATCGCACTCACTGCCATGCACATGCTGGGGCTCAATTCCAACATCATGAGCCTGGGTGGTATCGCCATTGCCATCGGCGCCATGGTGGATGCGGCCATCGTCATGATCGAGAATGCCCACAAGCATCTTGAGCGCGCGCCGCCCGGTGCGCCACGCCTTCAGATAGTGATCGATGCCTGCCGGGAAGTCGGACCTGCATTGTTCTTCAGCCTGCTCATCATCACCGTTTCCTTCCTGCCGGTATTTACGCTGGAAGCGCAGGAAGGGCGGATGTTCGCGCCGCTTGCCTACACCAAAACCTTTGCGATGGCGGGTGCTGCACTATTGTCCATCACGCTGGTGCCGGTGCTGATGTTTCTGTTCATTCGCGGCAAGATCATGCCCGAGCAGAAAAATCCAATTAACCGTTTTCTGATATGGATCTACCGCCCCGTCATCGCCTGGGTCATGCGCTGGAGGAAACTTACTATAGTCATGGCGGTTATTACGCTTGCGCTTTCAGTATTCCCGGCGATGAAGCTGGGCAGTGAATTCATGCCGACGCTGAACGAGGGAAGCTTGTTGTTTATGCCGATCACCTTGCCGGCATTGTCGGTTACCAAATCCGCCGAGCTGTTGCAGACTCAGGACAAGATCATCAAGACCTTCCCCGAGGTCGAGTCGGTGTTTGGCAAGGCGGGGCGCGCCAATACCGCCACCGACCCGGCCCCGCTGGAGATGGCGGAGACGATCATCAACCTGAAGCCGGAAAGCGAGTGGCGTGCCGGCGTAACCATAGACAGCCTGATAGCGGAACTGGATCAGGCATTGCAAATACCGGGAGTCAGCAATGCCTGGACCATGCCGATCAAGAACAGGATCGACATGCTCGCCACCGGCATCCGCACACCGATCGGCATCAAGGTATTCGGCAAGGACCTGGGCGAAATGGAGGAACTCGCCCGGCAGATCGAGACTGTCGTCAAAACGGTGCCCGGAACGACCAGTGCCTATGCGGAACGCACGACCGGCGGGTACTACCTCGATATCGAACCCGACCGTATCGAGCTTGCGCGATATGGGTTATCGGTCGGCGACCTGCTGGAAGTGATTTCGGTGGCGCTTGGCGGTGAGATGCTGACGACCACGGTCGAGGGCCGCGAGCGTTTCGGTGTTACCGTACGCTATCCGCGCGAACTGCGGCAAGATCCCCTGACCATTGCCACTCAGGTCCTGGTGCCCCTCCCGAACGGCGGCATGATCCCGTTGGGGCAGGTGGCAAGCGTCAAGACAATCAAGGGGCCACCCAGCATTCGTACCGAAAACGCCCTGCTCTCGGCATACATCTTCGTCGATATTCGCAACCGCGATATCGGCGGTTACGTGGCCGAGGCACAAAAGGCGGTGCGCGAGCAGGTGAAATTCCCGCCCGGATACTACGCGACCTGGAGCGGCCAGTTCGAATATATGGAACGCGCCAAGCAGAAGCTGAAGGTGGTCGTGCCGCTTACCCTGGCGATCATTTTTCTGCTTCTCTACCTTAATTTCCGGCGGTTCACCGAAACCCTCATTGTCATGCTGTCGGTACCCTTTTCGTTGGTGGGAGGTATCTGGCTGATATGGCTACTCGGTTATAACCTCAGCGTTGCTGTGGTGGTGGGGTTTATCGCCCTCGCAGGCGTTGCCGCAGAGACGGGAGTCGTGATGCTGATCTATCTTGACCACGCCTGGGATGCAATAAAGGTGAAACGTGCAGCCGCCGGCGACAGGCCGACGGTGGCCGACCTCTACGCAGCAGTGATGGAAGGTGCGGTGGAGCGTGTGCGGCCAAAGATTATGACCGTGGTGGCGATCATGGCGGGTTTGTTGCCGATCATGTGGGGCACCGGTACCGGTTCGGAAGTGATGCGGCGCATTGCCGCGCCCATGGTCGGGGGCATGGTGTCGTCCACGCTGCTAACCTTGATCGTAATTCCCGCCATTTATGCAATTGTCAAGGAATGGAGCTTGCGCAAACAAATCAATATATGACGCATAATTAATATAGTTTTTAAAAGGCATAAGTTGACCTGCTTTACCGGGTGTTTCACCAGAAGCATTCTCTTTAACTTTAATATATAACATTATGAAAAAAATGATATATCTACCATAGATAATGGGTAGTGAAGAGAAGCGTAACCCATCAAGAACCAGCTCAGTAGGGCGGGTTGAGCGAAGCGGAACCCGCCAAAGCAACTGTGACATTCACCTCAGCTATCATTTTGATTCTCGTCTTATGGCAGCCAACAAACTGGTAAGTGGTCGAGTAGCCCAGCTGCTGCCGCACTTGTCGCCACCGGGTTGGGAGCACACCAACCTGACC
This sequence comes from Nitrosospira sp., assembly GCA_039914755.1. Classification (GTDB taxonomy): domain Bacteria; phylum Pseudomonadota; class Gammaproteobacteria; order Burkholderiales; family Nitrosomonadaceae; genus Nitrosospira. The sequence goes on from JBDSOQ010000005.1 coordinate 13,116, forward strand.
GGCGATTACATCTGACGGCAGAGCAGGCAGGTCAAACAGGGCAAATTCAGGCCACTATGGATGCTCGGCCAGGCTTAGCGTACGATTTTTCCGTTTCGTGAGCTTGACCCCTCTCATCCCCATCCCTTGGGGCCGGTGACAAAAGCATGAGTGTTTCCAGGACCATCCTGCTTCTTCTCCAGCGCAGAAACCTGCGCTTCGGTCAGCACTTCTCCTTCTCATACGGAGCTCTGCAGCCGCCAACGCTTCTTGAATGATTCAGCTCGCCGCATTCACAAAATGATCACTTTCAGGTTGGAATATTCACAAAATGATCACTTCCAGGTAGGAATATTCACAAGATGACCACTTTCAGGTCGAAATGCTCACAAAATGACCACCGATACATAATGTTTCCCTGACAAGTGATGTGATAATTTTATCTCATCCTTGGACGTTGGCTTCTTTCTTGAATCTGCGCTGATCAGTTTAAGAAAAGCCACGGCAAAATTGTCACGTTTGACCGCTGGATCGATCATTCGAACGTCATAATCGCCAGTCTATCGTAACCGGGGTAGCCTGATAGCACGCAGCTAAACGTGCTCGAGTATGAGAAGAATTGTTTATCTTGGAAGGGAGACCTGGAAGCTCATGGCCCTGCAACTTACCATCCATATGATTGACGTCGGGCAGCGAGAAAGTGCGCTCGTTGTTGCGGCAGACGTGGCAGCCGGGCGACACCGGACGATATTGATCGATGGCGGGCTGCTCGGGTATGCGGAGGCGGTCCACAACTTTATCGATTCCATCCTCAGAGGTTACGGTTACTCCCTCGATCACATTCTCGTCAGCCACTACGACAAGGACCACTCAGGGGGAGTCACAGGACTCCTGAATGCGAACAACATGCGAGTCGTAAGCGAGGCAATCGCGAACGCGGTGGCAAATGCGGCGCAATGGGCTGCAGCAGGCACTCGCTCCCAGCAAATCGCCTGCGGAGCTGTGGCCGCATCGGCAACGATACTCGGCGCTTGCGGCCGGAACGTGAACCAAATCCTGACAATGTGCAAGGTCGTTTTCTCCCGAGCTTTCGGGAAGACGGACGACGAGGCCGGCGAGATTGGATTTAACTACGCTCTGGAGCATACCAACAGGCCTCAGAGCTTTCCCGCCCTTCAAGTCGGCGAAAATGGGAGACGCATCGCAAAAATATCCTCGGTCGCTGCGGCGATCGCCATCGCGTCGGGAAACAATCCAGCTACTGCAGCCTTCGGCGCCATTTTCCTCTTGATTGCCAAAACACTTCCAAATCAGCTGCGGTTCGATACCGGGGGCCAATATTGTAACGTTCATCTTATCGATATCGGGCAACCAGTTTGGCCATCACAATCTGCCGAGATATACGCCGACGCGGCGATCGGGCAACACATAACGAAGGCGAATCGGATGACAGCGCCGGGCGTAAATCGGACCCGGGCGACGCCGGCGCCAGGGAACGACATTCTCTGGAAAGGCGAGGCCGGTCCGACGCCCGCTCGCCCCCATTCACCTGCGATATTCTGCCTGGCGATCAACTCCTGGGTTTGGCAAGGGATCGGCAATAACCCTGTTCAGACCGTTTGGAGGCGCAAGGCTGAAAGCTGCACGTCTGAGCTTGAATTGTAAGGATCGCCAGTGCCGGTTCCTTTCTTTATGTCTTAGGCAATTGTATTGTTTTATAAAGGTTTGCAAAAGAATTGCCTCATCCTTACGTGCAATATTGTAGGTAAATGAATTTTTTTACCGAAGATATAAGAGGAAACATAGTATGAACCAGATAGTACTTATTGCGTTACGCAGACCTTACACCTTCGTGGTTCTTTCAATTCTGATCGTCATATTCGGAATCAGGGCGATACGGCACTCGCCAACAGACGTCTTTCCCACCATCAAGATTCCCGTGATCTCTGTAGTCTGGGCATACGCCGGCATGTTGCCGCTGGATGTGTCGGGTCGTATCACTTTTTACTTCGAACGCTTCTTGACCTCGACGGTGGAAGGTATCTCGGACATCGTCAGCCAGGCGTACTATGGCATCAGCATCACGAATATTTTTCTTCAGCCCCACACCAACCTCCCTGGCGCAGAAGCGGAAGTCACAGCCATAGCCCAGACGATTGTCAAGGCGCTGCCGCCGGATATTTCGCCGCCCATGATCATGCGGCTGGAAGCCT
>JBDSOQ010000071.1:0-4539 GCA_039914755.1 Nitrosospira sp.
CACACATAAGCCAGTGGCGAATGCAGGAATACCATCAGAAGCAGGCTGAAACGAATAACGGTTATCCAAATTACTCGGGCCCGCTGGTCCTTTTTTTCCTTGAAGATAAATGGCGCGAGGATGAGCATTCCATGCATAAGGAACTCGACAACCGGCACATACAACCATTCCAGCACCTCCACAGTACGGCGCTGAACCGGATGACGCGCAAGATAGCCTCGGTAGTCGATTAAAAAAACATCCGCGTTATCCACATGGTGCCTCATGTGCGTCACACGTACATTGTCATACGTTGCATAGCAACCGCCAGTGAGCCAGTTTAACACGCGAGCCATCAAGGCATTGTGGCGCGGCGACTTGAACAGCGCATTGTGGCCCAAGTCATGAACAAGATAAGCCGCTATTGTCATCCCGTGAGCCATGGCGAGCGTACCCAGCACCATCGGAATTGGATTCAGGGACAGAATAAGGGCAGCCCCGCCAAAATAGGAAAACTGGCAGTAAAGGAAGGCCAAAAGGTTAGGGCGCAAGCTGCCTGATAGACGAAAGTAGGTCTTTTCTATTCTGTTGAACATGATTTGGCATTTCCCGAGTGACAATATACAGCTTTCCGTTTTCAACATATTTCGTCCCCATCGTCCAGTGGCTGGCCTGGGATATCACCCTTTCACGATGAGGACAGGGGTTCGAATCCACTTGGGGACGCCAACCTCCAATTAGGCGGGTCTTTTTATGATCTGGCGTGGGATTCCCCACTGGCATGCCATACCGTGGCAAATCGTCAGGCCTTATAGATCGTAATTATACATGTAAAATTGCATATAAATAAGAATTATAATTGTAGCTACGGATAATAGCTGATACCGCGAAGAAAAAAATCTGAAGAGAAATGAGCAACCCGAAAAAACAGGCAGACGCCAGGCGTCGCCAATTCATACATTTGCAGAATGATACGGATCAGTATTGGATGGATGTTCTGGGAGACACGCTTTTCCACGACCTGAACTACTACGACCTCTTCACGCGGATGTGGTTAAGGTTCAACGACGCTAATGACAATACGTTCTACAAATCAGAGCTGTATCAGCTCATGCCGAACGTCAGCCAGCGAACCGCGATAAAATATATTCAGATTGCCATCGATCACGGCTTGCTCCTTGAGCACGTGGATCCCGATGACCTGCGCTCCAGGCGCATTACAATGTCCAGCGATCTCAAGCGTAAAATCGAGCTTTTTCTGGATTATTCGATATCGATGTTCGAGACACTACCGCTGCCGGTTCCCCGGCAGCAGCGTCGTGGCAAATGACGGCTCGTACAGCGGCAGAGATGATTTCGCTCATAATTTAAATTTACCCGGGTCTCACTGGCCATTACCACCCATGTCATATATCGCTGGCGGATTTGTCGCGTACGGGTTATTCGGGCTGTCACTGCTGTAGGGACTGCCATATCGCCCGTACGGGTTATTGATGGAATCGTCGCTGTACTCGCTCCCGTAACGGCCATACGGATTGCTTGTCGAGTTGGGATCGTATGGGTTGGCGCTGAGATTACCCAGATACTTGCCGGTTTGACGGTCCTTCAAATGTGGAGGTTCGGCTTGGGCAGCGGTAACCGCGAGCGTGAAGAAAATGACCGAAATGATAAATTCTGATCTCACAATAGCACTCCTTTTTTCGTAGTCGGGCTCCGCCCGAAATTATTCTTACGATCGTCAGGCAGAGCCCGACCTGTCTTGGTGCAATTTGCGTAGACGGTATTGTCGGCCACTGTTGGCACCCATTGTTAAGTCTATCACCCCTTGGTCTTCAACAATCCTCTACGGCTTACGGCACACGCAATTAGTAGGTCGGGCTCCGCCCGACATCATTTTTACGATCGTCGGGCGAAGCCCGACCTACCTTGTGCAATTTGCATACACGGTATTGTCGGCCATTGCCGGCATCCACTGCTGAATCCATGGTTTTCGGCAATCCTATACGGCCTGTGGCGCTCACAACAATAAGCATTTATCACACAGCCACAGCACTAAAATTACATCCACCCGAACCGCTTCGCATATGCTGCCAAGCCTGGGCTTAATGTGCCATAGCGAACAGAACAATTCCGGTTTATGTTCAACGATAGGCATCATCGCTTATTCTGAACAAGAAGGAAAATATCATGAATACGATCTCTATCTGGCGCGCGACAGCGCCTCAAGTCGGTTTTCCAACACTTCAGGAAGAGATTACGGCCGATGTGGTTATCGTCGGGGGCGGTATTACCGGCGTTACACTTGCTTTGAATCTGGCCGAGCAAGGCACCTCGGCCGTGCTGCTGGAAGCCCGCACCGTGGGCTTCGGCAGCACGGGTAACTCAACGGGCAACCTATACGAAACCGTCAGCAAGGGGATACATCACATCATTGACCGATGGGACAGCGATACGGCCCGCGCGGTTGCTACCGCCCGTCGCGCAGCGGTGGAACAGATCGACCTGCGGGTGCGTAAATTCGATATCCCCTGTGCTTTCCGCCGCTGCCGCCTCTACCGTTATGCCACCTCCGAGAACGCGCAGGACTCGGTGGAGAAAGAATACCAGGGATCGCTCAGGGCAGGACTATCCGTTCATCTCGAAAAAGCGCTGCCCACTCCTCTTGCGCCGCCCGCCGGGCCCGTACTGGCGCTGGATAACCAGGCGCAATTTCACCCGCAGGCTTATGTTCGTGGACTTGCCCGCCAAGCCGAAAATCAGGGCTGCCGTATCTTCGAAAACTCGACGGTTATCGAAGTGGATAAAGATAAACGCGTCGTGCGTACAGACAAAGGCAAGGTAACAGCCAGAGAAATCGTGTTTGCCACTCACTCGCCAAAGGGCGTGCACCTGGTGCAGGCAGAGATGATTGCAAACCGCGAGTATGGGCTCGCCGCACGCATTGCCAGGACTTCCTTTCCCTCCGGGATATTCTGGGGCGCCGGCATTGAACGATTGTCGATTCGCAACGTGGATGTCGATGACGCCACATTCCTCGTCTGCGTCGGAGAGGAGCACAAGACGGGTCAGGAAAACGCGAAGATCAGCCTGAACTGGCTCGAGTCCTCCGCACACGCCCATCTTAATATACGTGAAGTGGCATTCAGGTGGTCCGCGCAGAATTACGGCACGGCGGATGGCCTGCCGTATATTGGCCGCGATGCGACAGGCTGCTTCATCGCTACCGGCTTCGAGACCGATGGTTTAACCTATGGAACGCTGGCCGCATCGCTCATCGCTGACCAGATTGCCGGGCGCGACAACGTTTTTGCCCCACTCGTCAAGGCGAACCGTTTCTCGCCGCTGAAGGGCGCCAAGGGCATAGCCGAAGAAACGGCGAGCGTGGTGAAATCCCTCATCAAGGACTACGTGATCAACCGGGAGACGACGCAATTATCGCAGCTCATGCCGGGCAAAGGCGCGATCGTGGAGTTCGAGGACGAATCGCTGGCGGCATACAGGGCCCCTGACGGAACATTGATTGCGGTCTCGCCGGTATGCACGCATATGAAATGCAAAGTGCACTGGAATAGCGTCGAAACAAGCTGGGACTGCCCTTGTCACGGCAGCCGCTTCGCGCCCGACGGGGCAGTGATCGAGGGTCCTGCGATAGAACCGCTGGAACGCAGGTTTCTGACAGGACAGTAATCAAAATAAAATGTTCCGTCCTGCATTGAAGGTATAGGCAAGATCGCCGATTACAAGAACCGGTTCGGTATGAAGACAACCAGGTAAGTTGGGGTGAAGCACGAACCCTGGCATTTCAAAGCGGAACTGAACATCGGGGTTCCAGCGCTACCCCAATCTATAGGCGGCAGGCCCAGCCAGACCAGCTCACCGCGGTTCTGAAAATCTTCCAGCGCACGCAGGATCATCTGTTCAAGCACTCTCCCGAACGCCTGGTCCGCCGGAAAAACCTGAACATTGTCGGGTATGCTCATGTTGCCGATAGCGGTATGAACGGCATGCTGGATGCCCGTGCGGCTGAGCGTCTTTCCATTTACGCTGATAAACATCGACAGCTCATAAGCGTCCGTAATCAGTTTTCCAACCATCCACAACGGAAATCCTGTGCGGGATGTTTCCACCGCAACAGTGCCGCTGTCTGCAACGTTGTTAAGTACGATCCTGATTTCGCCATCTTCCTGCTCCGGCCCCAGAGAGAGCTCATCAATCGGATAAATCAGGCCGGTGTCCCTGAGTATCCGGCCTGAATAATCTCTCAGCGGAACCTCTCCCATGGGAAAGCGTATGCCATTTCGCTGAAACTCGACAACAAGCTTCAGCCGAAGCGGTACGTCTCTCTTTTTGATATCCTTGTAAGTGACAGTCGGAAATGAACTTCCTAAAAACGACCGTGGCGACGCGCATCCCGCGAGTACAAAGGAGGCAATGACATATAGCAATATTACGTAGCGGCCGAGATTCATGAGAAATGGTCCGTATGGGTACAGGAGAGTGCTGGCTATAGCAATGTCGAGGTTAACCCGTTATCCTTCATGCTGCAACTTTCTCGGCCTG
>JBDSOQ010000166.1:0-8695 GCA_039914755.1 Nitrosospira sp.
CTATCAGTTCACCCGGTCCGGCCAGATTCGAACGATCGCTGCTCAGCAAAAACTGCATTGCGGAAAACACCTGACCATACTTGACGATTACTTGTTCCGTGCCAAAATAGAGCGCAAAGTACGCTAAAATGCCGCAAGCAAACACCCATGCGGTCGCTCTTGTCCGGTGCGCCAACCCGGGGCTCGATGCCAGCACCGCCTTCGTTCCACCAAACGCAATCTCGGCCATGGCCAGGCCAATCAGCAAAAATGCGCCGACGCTGCCATTGTTCGCCATCAGTTCGACCAGATTGTCTGTCGATGCTTCCGAAACCACAATGTAGTATGAAAGTGGAATCAGCAGGAAGGCACCAATCGACCATCCCAATAGCGCTGACCTTGCATCTGGAAGGATATGCCACGCGGCGATAAGGCACCCCGCCGTGGCCGCTACACTCCATAAACTGAATAATGCCAGAAAGCGGCCCAGTAATTCCCATTCCCAGGGCCATCCCAAAACAGGAGATCCAACAATGTCATGGATACTTTCGCTTGGCACTGAGGACCACAGCAGCAACCATGCGATCAACCCATGCAGCAATACCAGAGGCAGGAAGCTGAGCAGATACAGCTCACCCCGAGCCAGCCATTGTGCAATCAGTATGGGAAAACCTATCGCCCAATACAACAGCGCCGCAAGCAATATCAGCGACCGGATGGGGTGACCCTCGTATATCAGTTCACGAACGTTATACGGCGTCAAGGGGGACTGCGTAATCAGCCACCCCATAGCCGCACATATCCCGACTCCGATTGCTACTGAACCGAGAGTCCGTTTCCCGCTCACCTCTGCGCTGATCGCGACAATGGGCTGCGGCTGGGCCACTGGCGCGCCAGTTCGCCGCTTTGTTGCCGGCTGGTGGGCTTGCGCCGCCGATAAGACCCAGCCAACCAGCAATAACAAAATAAGTTCTGTTATATCCGCTGTGCGGCCCAGCAACCCCATCTGCATCAGTTCTATAAAAGAAGACCAGATAGCCAGCCCCAGCACTGCTTTGCCGATACTCAGACCCGTTCTGTGCGCGAGCCATATCAGGGCGGTATAAATAAACAATGATTGGACCAGGCCGCGGACTCCAACTTCCAGCGATCCCTGAAGCATGGTTGCGAAAGGAATGCCATTGAAGGTTCCGCCCGGCGCGGGAGAAAAAGGGGTTAGCGCAGTGATGCTCCAGGCGGCCAGCAACAGCCAGAACGCCACTTCAAACGGTTTTTTGGGTCCGTCGCGCAACGCGATCAAATATCCGCCATAACCTGCCAGCGTCCCCAGGAGAAGCGATGCATCCAGTGTCAAATTCACGATAACGACCTTACCGACCCAAACCAGCAGGATCGCGATCCCCAGCCACCAAGCCGCTCGCTGCCCCAATGCCGTGAAAGCGCTACCCGCGACAGCTATACCGGCTGCATGCATCGTGATTGCCGGGAAAGAAAAGCTGAATACAAGGAAAAGCGGCTTCAGTGCATCCTTGAATTTTTGTATATCCAGCGATGGCACCAGTGGCAACAATTCGGTGAGCAGCCATAATACCAATACCACCAGAGGTACAAGCGAGGCGATATCCAGTGGCTGTCCCCTTGCAGATAAACGCGTTGCCATCAGATGTGCTGTTGCTACACCTGCTGCTATACCCACCATATTCCATGCCACATCCGCCAGCGCCGCGGAGCGGGACGGAAGCCAAACCTGAGCTAACTGCAGGCTGAAGGAATATATCAGCGCCAGAAAGAGTAACGTGGCGAAACCGATCCTGCTATCGAATCTTTTTCGGGTAAATAATATTCCTGCCATTCCCAGTGGAAAAAACAGTGCGACATTACCCAGCATATCCCCCCGGGAAGTAAATAAATTCCAATCGGTAAGGAATTGCTTTATAGCACCCGCGTCAGGTTGGGAAATATCGCCGGGATATAGCGATCCGTAGGCAATGAGTACGACGATAACGGACAGAACGCGCATTTTTCCTAGCAATAGCCGGATGAAATTAAGCTGAGCGCAACGGATGGCACTCCATTATCGCGCGAAGGGCGCTGGCTTGATTTCCAGCATTGGGCCCCAGCGGGGCTTGACTTTGCCGAGCGCATAGGCGCCTATCTCGCCTTTGCCATGTAAATCGCCATCGAAATCCAGGTTGGCATCCGGATACATATCGAAACGCATATCGCCTTCCGCATGCTTTCGTACGTTGCCGTCTGTAGGTGCCAGGTTCATTTCGCCTAAAGGCGCAAACGGCCGAGCAAGAAAATCCGAAGCCTCGTTGAGCTCGCCGGTCATATTCCCTTCCAAGAAAGTATCACGCATTCGTGACTTGGCAAACACCATATTGGCAGTGACGAGTTGTGGATGGACTGGATCATGTTCGCGTCGTGAAAGTGTTATGCCAGACCCGTTGGCTATCACTGTATTGTAGAACACACTTATTATTCGTGCGGTATCGTTATGCGGTTGAATCCGTATCGCATCGCCAAAATGATTTACGAACAGATTATTGTACAACGCGATATTGCCTTCCCCCTGGAACAGCGATTCATGCGGATTCTGATAGAAAAAATTGCCATAGACGAGATAACGATCATCTGCACCCGATCCCGCAAGCGGCCAGTGCCCGACCAGCACATTGGGCCTCGCCATCTTCTGGGAGGATCCTCCGTTCGCCTTGCTGAAAACATTGTGGCGAATAATCGTTGCATTGCGTCCATCCGGCATCTCCGGCAATAGCGGGCGAGATTGCTGATGTTTGATTTGCAAGTTATAACCGAGCGTATCGACTACCAGATTGTGCTCGATCAACCCGGCAATGAATGGCGCGCGTCCATCCGAATTTCCAAGATAGAGGCCGGTCCCAGCACCCTCGATCACATTGTTACGAATAATCCAGCCCCAGGCCGGGCATTTGGTGGAAATGCCCACCGTTTGCTGATTATTGCCGTGACCGAGTATACGTAGCCCCTCAAGGGTAATGTGATGTGCCCAGTCCGCATGCCCCTCGCATTTCACGCCATCCACCGGTAGATGGCGGCCATCGAGATCCAGATTACGAATAGTGACGTAGCTCGAATTGATGATGCTGACCGTGTTATGTCCAGGTCGTGCCACAAAAACCGCACGCGGGCCTCTTTCCGGCCCGGAAATTGTAATCGGCGCTTGTGCGGCGCCGCGTAGATAGTGTATCGGCAGACTGTTCTTATACTCTCCCGGCAGTAACCGCAGGTGAGCGCCTGGTTCCAGTATCTTCAGTCTGGCGAGATAATTATCCGGGTTGGCTGTATAGGTTACATCTGCAGAAGCAGACGTCGACCCGGCGATAATGCCGGCGAACACCAGGAGAATGTGGAAAAAAAGAATATGGCTTGATTTGATCATTTACATGAATGTCAGCGAGTTCGATGAACCGCAAGCGTCGATTTACCGAACGACACATTCCTTTTTTGAAAGTATCACCCCAACCGCGGTTGCGCCTGCACAACTATTCAGTTATATTAAATGCAACTATGTTGCAATACTAACATTTATGTTTAACCTACAAAAGCAGGCAGAAGAGATGATCCGCCGTCGCGGAGAGCGCGTGACGCCCGGCAGGGTTCGGGTTCTCGCCATTTTGCTTGCGGAACAGCGAGCGGTTACGCATCACGAAATTGAAAAGTGTTTACCTGACAAGCCCAGGCTGAACCGAGTGACGCTCTATCGCATACTCGAATGGTTGGACGAAAAATGTTTCGTGCATAAGGTGGTGGGCGACGATCGAATATGGCATTTTCGAGCAAATAGTCAAGTAGCGCATCACCAGCATGCGCATTTTGAATGCGTGCGCTGCACCAGGGTGGTTTGTCTTGATGATATGAAGGCCGAGTATGATTCTCCGCTGCCGGCCGGTTATCAATCTCGGGAAATTGAATTAAGGGTCAAAGGATTATGTGCAGAGTGCGCATAACCGGATTTCCTGCTATGCATGGAGCGTCAAGCTGAATGTCCGGCGCGGTGAGTATTGGCGTAAATGCTGTCAGATGATTTTGCGTAAGATATTATTTTTGATTTTAGTGGTGGCATTGTCGCTCGTCCCGGTCCTTCAGGCGGCGCATGCCCTCACTCACGTCGGCGACGCCGATCTCATCGGCAACGTTTATGCCGATGGTGGTCAGGAAGAGAGCGGGTTCGATCCCGACAGCGACCTCGACGGAGATAAGATCTGTCTTGACTGCCTGGCGTTGACAGGGTTCAGTATTGCTGTTGCCGTCCTGCCCGTTTTCTTTCTTGATCAGATGAGGCGCCAGCCTCCGCCGTATCTGATATCGGCGCCTATCCTCCTCCATTTCTCTTCCCCTTATCTCATCCGCGGGCCCCCGCAAGCGTAATTTCCCTCTCTTTAAGAGTTGACCTTGAACGGTACTTGTCATTTTGACGTTGCCGATCCATTCATGTCGTGCCCATTTCGTACTCATCGAGGCTGATAGCTATCGAACAGGGTGCGGCGTAACTGGGGTAATTGAAACCCCAGGTTCCCGTTTTCAGAAAGTCAGCATGAACTGTTCAAGTTGTGGTTTGGACGCATTTCTAGAAAATGCGCGGGAATTATCGAGATTAATCGTCACCATGGTGGTGCTTGCCATATTCAGCATGCCCCATGCTCAGGCTCAGCAGAGCAGCCAGGGCAAGGAGAGCAACCAGGACAAGGTATTGCAGCCGGTCGTTGTGACGGCGACGCCATTTGATAATCGGAGCGAGCTTGATATGGCTCAGCCTGTTTCGGTATTGCAGGGTGACGATTTGCGCCGCAAGCGGGAAGCGAGCCTGGGCGATACACTTTCGCGCGAGTTGGGTGTGGCATCCTCTTCCTTCGGTCCGGGCGCAGGCCGTCCGATCATTCGCGGTCTTGACGGCCCTCGTATTCGAATACTGGAGAACGGTATCGGTACGCTCGATCTCTCAACCATCAGCCCGGACCATGCGGTAACGGTTGAATCGTTCAACGCCTCCCAAATCGAGATACTGCGAGGTCCGGCGACACTGCTCTACGGCAGCGGAGCATCCGGCGGCGTAGTCAATGTCGTAAGCGGCCGAATTCCAAGTCAACTGTTTAAATCTCCCAAGGGAGATGTCGAGATACGCGGCAATACTGCAACAGCGGAACGCAGCGGCGCTTTAAACGCATCCGGCAGCGTTGGGAAGGTATCTTGGAGCGTAGGAGGTTTCAGGCGCAAAACCGATGATTATCACATTCCCGGACGAGCGAATGAAAGCGACCCCCACAGTAAAAAGGGAATCGTTGAAAACAGCGCAGTCAATTCGGCCAGTGGTTATGCGGGTGGTTCTTACATTGGCGAGAAAGGATTTTTGGGTATATCGGTCTCGCACCTGGAGAGTAAATACGGCATACCCAGCCCTGAAGGCTCAAAGATCGATCTCAAACAGACCCGTTATGATATGTCCGGCGAGCTGAATGAGCCGCTCCGCGGCTTTGATCGGCTTAAGGTGCGCGTAGGCTACAACGATTACAAGCATAATGAAATAGAGAGTACCGGGGAAATCGCCACTCGATTTAAAAACCAGGGCTTGGAAAGCCGCGCCGAGCTTCTGCATGCACCGATAGGGAAGTGGCAGGGGGCATTCGGTTTCCAATTTCAGGACCGTAATTTTTCCGCCCTGGGCGAGGAAGCCATAGTGCCGGTTACCAAATCCAATTCCGCCGGCCTGTTCCTGGTCGAAGAGCGGAACTGGGATCGTTGGCGGCTGGAACTCGGCGGCCGGATCGAGCGTGCGACGCAGGATCCGCAGAACAATATCAACCCGTCACGCGCATTCAACCTCTATAACGTCTCTGCGGGCACCTTGTGGAAATTCATGGATGGCTATGGGCTGGGCCTGACTGGCACGCGGGGGCAACGTTCACCGTCCACCGAGGAACTGTATATGCACGGGGCTCACCGTGGCACGGCCACATTTCAGACCGGTGACAGCACCTTATCCAGTGAGACAACCAACAATATCGATCTTGCGCTACGCAAGACCACCGGCATGGTGAAATGGAAAGTCAATGTGTTCCATAACTGGATTGATAATTACATTTTCGTACGCAATGCCGACATCAATGGCGATGGCGTGGCGGATCGCGTCGACGATACCGGAACGCTGGATCCCGATGGTGATTTTCTGGTACAGAATTTCGCGCAGACCGGAGCGAGATTTTATGGCGCGGAAGCAGAAGCCATCTTCACATTGAAGCCCGACACCATCGACTTGCGGCTGTTTGCCGACTATGTGCGCGGAAAACTGAACAATGGAGGCAACGTTCCCCGTATCACTCCACCACGGTTTGGACTGGAATTCAACCACAGGACCGGGCCCTTGACAGTGAACGTAAGCGCGACTCGCGTGATGCGTCAAAACCGCCGCGCGGCGCTTGAAACCAGCACTCCAGGATACACCCTGGTGAATGTCGAGGTGACTTACCGTATCAAGGAAACAAAATCGAACGGTATCAAAATCTTCGTTCAGGGCAAGAATTTGCTTAATGAAGAGATGCGCGTGCATACTTCTTTCCTGAAGGATTTCGCGCCATTGCCGGGAAGATCGCTCGTAGTGGGCCTGAGAGGCGAATTCTAGCAGCCTGTCGGACTTGAAGAATCGGAGCTTTTGCAGTCGATTTCCTTTAAGTTCGACAGGCTGCTCGCCATTGCATCGCAAAAATGGCTGTATCCGAGCCGAAATCTGGCTAAAGCCCTGGAGCGCTATTTCCGGTTAAAAAATTTGCCGGTACCATTACCGCAATATGCGTTTATCTATTAAGACAGGACGGAATGTGGCAAACTATCAGGTTACCCCATATTCGGTATGTTGATCCGTGCCTTCGTACGAACTCTTTATCGGTTTGCGCTACACCCGCGCCAAACGCCGTAATCACTTCATCTCTTTCATTTCCCTGATTTCCCTGATGGGTATCACGCTTGGCATGACAGCCCTTATTACGGTCATGTCGGTCATGAACGGCTTTCAGAAAGAGGTCCGGACGCGCATCCTCGGTGTGGCGTCCCACATTCAGGTGAGCGGCGTCAACGGCTCATTGACCGACTGGCGCAAGGTCGCCGATGAGGCACTCAAGCATCCCGAGGTAGAGGCTGCCGCACCTTATGTCAGCGCGCAAGGCATGGTTTCGTTCGACCAGGTTGTCAGTGGCGTGGTGGTTAGGGGTGTCTTGCCGGACATGGAGGACCGCGTAGCCGATCTGGGGCGAATGATGATAGACGGCAAGCTTGAAGATCTCGTGCCGGGAAGATTTGGCATTGTCATCGGCCGGGAACTGTCGCGCGCCCTGGGAGTATTCACGGGTGACAAGATTGTCCTGATTTCACCGCAGGGACAGGTCACCCCGGCAGGCATATTGCCGCGCCTCAAGCAATTCACAATTGTGGGTATCTTCGAAGCAGGACATTTCGAGTATGACTCGGGCCTGGTACTGATCCATCTGGCGGACGCACAAAAGCTGTATCGCATGGAGGAGGATCAGGTATCGGGTGTACGGTTGAAGCTGGATGATCTGTTCCAGGCGCCGCAAGTAGCGCGAGAGCTTGCGCCATTGATTTCCGCGGATGTTTACATCACCGATTGGAGCCGTCAGCATGCCAATTATTTCCGCGCAATCCAGATTGAGAAGCGCATGCTGTCGCTCATTCTCGCCCTCATCATCGCGGTTGCCGCATTTAATATCGTTTCCACCCTGGTCATGGCCGTAACCGATAAACAGTCCGATATCGCGATACTGCGCACGCTGGGCGCCAGCCCGCGAAGCATAATGAAGATTTTCATCGTTCAGGGCACATTGATCGGTATCCTCGGCACGACACTGGGCGTGATCGGCGGCGTGCTGCTGGCATATAACGTAGAGGCGGTGATAGCGACTATCGAGCGCCTGTTCAGCGTGCAATTCCTTTCGCGGGAGGTGTATTACATCAGCGAGATTCCGTCGGACCTGCACTTCGCCGACGTGATAACTGTGGCCGCGGTATCGTTTGTGTTGACATTGCTGGCGACGCTTTATCCGAGCTATCGAGCTTCCAGGGTCAACCCTGCAGAAGCGCTGCGGTATGAATAAAACGATCATTGCCTGCCGCAACCTGCGCAAAAGTTATTATCAAGGCAAACTTGAAGTGCCGGTACTTTTGGGAATAGACTTGGATGTGAAAGCGGGAGAAACGGTTGCGATCGTCGGTACATCGGGTTCCGGAAAAAGCACACTGCTGCATCTGTTAGGTGGGCTGGACGCACCCACGGGAGGCGACATACGTATCATGGGGCAGGAAATTGCCGCCATCGACGAAGAGGAAAGATGCCGCTTACGTAATAGATCGCTCGGTTTCATTTATCAGTTTCATCATTTGCTGCCTGAATTCAGCGCGCTGGAGAATGTCGCCATGCCCTTGCTCATTCGGCGCATGAAGAATACTGAAGCATATGAGAATGCGGCGAAAGTTCTGGCGCAGGTGGGCTTGGGGCACCGCATTTCCCATACTCCGGGAGAACTCTCGGGTGGTGAGCGCCAGCGTGCGGCGGTGGCGCGTGCGCTGGTCACCCGGCCTGCCTGTGTTCTTGCGGATGAGCCTACCGGCAATCTCGACCGGCGCACCGCGGCAGGGGTTTTCGACCTGATGATGGACCTTAATC
>JBDSOQ010000196.1:0-4125 GCA_039914755.1 Nitrosospira sp.
GCCTTGGACCAATACGTTGTCGTCCTCAGATGCCGTATAGTCGCCGCGGATGGATCTTGCCTTGCCGACGATGGCCTGCGTAAAATAATCAAATGTGCCGGAATTCACGCCGGCGCCGTAGAGCTTGAACGCCTCATCTGGCCATGCCGGATTTACCTGGCTCCATCTGGTGATTTTACCTTGAGCGGCGGGACTCCATATTTTCTTCAATTCGGCCACAGTCATGGTTTTGGCCCAGTCATTCTTCGGATTCACCGCCACTGTTATTGCATCAAACGCCACCGGCAATTCGACATATTCCACGCTGGCCTTATTGCAGGCCTTCATTTCCTTTCCCTGAATGGGACGGGACGCATTGACGATATCTATTTCACCACGGCAGAATTTCAGGAAGCCGCCACCTGTACCGGAGACGCCGACCGTTACTTTGATTGCATTTTTTTGGGTTGTCTGGAAATTTTTAGCCACCGCTTCGGTGATGGGATACATGGTACTCGACCCGTCAATTTTTATAACTGTATCGGCGCCCGCAATGCCAACAGTGGTTAATACACCTGATACAGCGGTCATGCCTAACACTTTAACGATACGCGATATAAACATTTTTTCCTCCATTCAGTTAACTCGGATTGGTTGCAACACATCACCGTCCAAAGTCCTTGTTGCTCCACCCAGCGCTTTCACACAGTTCATGTAAATGCATGAAACGCATGAAATAGCTGGCGAGGCTCGTCAACTGAAAAATATCAGCGTGACATTCTCATCATGGCAGCGTTCGAGTAAAACGTCGAGAAATTCCTCCTGCCTCCGTCCGACGCAGACTCACTACCGATGATCGGCTTGAGATCCGGTGCGCATAACCAGCAACAGAATATTCCCCTCGAATTATTCAAATATCAAGAAAGTTGGCCTAATATGAATCAGGGCCGAGCAAAACCCTTTTAGTCCGGTTTAGTCGGCACATTCTGCCAGCACTTCTTTACAAGCTTGTTACGCATCTCAGCAATGATTTTCCAAGAATAAGCAATGAACACAGACCTGAAACATCCGCATCCGCCACACTCGCCGCACGCAGGCGATCAGCATCGTCGCAATGACCAGCCTATGGATTCTTCGCCTCCAGGTGTTGAAGCGGTAGCAGCGGGAGCCCGGTGGACGTGTCCGATGCACCCGGAGATCATACGTGGCGCACCCGGCGACTGCCCACTTTGCGGCATGGCGCTGGTGCCCATTGCAGGTACAGGTGCGGGTACGGGTGAAGCGGATGATTCGGAGTTGCACGATCTCGCACGGCGATTATGGGTTGGCGTCGCATTGTCATTCCCGCTGGTGCTGATCGCGATGTCGCCAATGATCGGCATTCGTGAACCATTCGGACTCGAGCCGCATTCACGTGGATGGATCGAATTCTTGTTGGGGACACCCGTTGTGTTGTGGGCTGGATGGCCGATCTTGCACAAGTTCCGGTTGTCGCTTATCCAGCGCGCGCTCAACATGTACACGCTGATCGGTCTGGGTGTGGGACTGGCGTATCTTTTCAGTCTTGCTGCCGTACTCGTGCCTGACTGGTTCCCGTCGGAGTTCCGCGAGCACGACGGCGCGGTGAGTACCTATTTTGAGGCTGCGGCAGTTATCGTGACATTGGTGATACTCGGCGAATATCTCCAGACACGAGCGATGGGGCAGACCAGCCGGGCCATTCAGCAATTGCTGACGCTTGCGCCCAATCAAGCCTGGCGTCTGCGCGAAGACGGGATGGAAGAACAGGTGCCACTTGAGGCGGTGGCGGTGGGAAACCGGTTGCGCGTAAAGCCGGGAGAGAAAATTCCGGTCGACGGCATTGTGCTTGAAGGCGCCAGCCGGGTGGATGAATCGATGATAACCGGTGAGCCCGTGCCGGTGGCCAAGGCTGAGGGCGATAAAGTCACCGCCGCTACTATGAACAGCAACGGTTCGCTGGTCATCCGCGCTGAACGTATCGGTGCGGACACGTTGCTTGGGCGTATCGTTCGCATGGTTGGCGAGGCGCAGCGCACCCGCGCACCGATACAACGGCTTGCCGACACCATCGCGGCGTATTTCGTCCAAACCGTTATCGCTATTGCCATCGTTACCGCGCTTGCCTGGTGGTTTCTCGGCCCGGAGCCAAGATTCACCTATGCGTTTATCAACGCCATTGCGGTCCTTATCATCGCCTGCCCGTGCGCCGTCGGTCTCGCTACGCCCATCTCCATGACGGTGGCGATGGGGCAGGGCGCCCGAGCCGGTATTCTGTTCCGCAATGCGGAAGCAATCGAACGCATGCGTGACATCGATACCGTCGTGGTGGACAAGACCGGCACGCTGACCCTGGGTCGGCCCACGCTAACGGATTTTGATGCGGAAGGCATTGTGCATGACGAGGCGCTTGCGCTCATGGCAGGGGTGGAGCAGCTTTCCGAGCATCCAATAGGGCAAGCAATCGTCGAGGGTGCCAAGGCCCGTAACTTGAAACCTGGAGCCGCGGAAGCTTTCGATGCAGTCAATGGCCTCGGCGTGCAGGCCGATATCGGCGGCAAGCGCGTGCTTGTCGGTAGCCGCAATTTTCTCGCGCAGCATGATATCGATACGCAGCGTTGGGAAGCGCGCGGGGAATCCTGGCGGACTGAAGCCAAGACGGTAGTGTTCCTTGCAGTCGATGGCATCGCCGTCGGCATTGCCGCAGTTGCCGATCCGATCAAGGACGGTACGCCTGAAGCCATCGCGACGCTTCGCAGCATGGGCGTGCATATCATGATGCTGACGGGCGATTCAAAACGCACAGCCGAGGCGATCGCCCGAAAACTCGGTATTGATGAGGTGCTGGCCGAAGTGCTTCCCGAGCACAAGGCCGATCACATAAAGCAGCTGCAGGCCAGGGGGCATAAGGTGGCGATGGCGGGGGATGGCATCAATGATGCGCCTGCGCTGGCGCAAGCAGATGTGGGGATCGCAATGGGCACGGGCACCGATGTGGCCATGGAGAGCGCGGGCGTCACGCTTGTCAAGGGCGATCTGCGCGGTATCGCGCGTGCCATGGTACTGTCGCGCGCCACCATGCGGAATATTCGGCAGAACCTTACCTTTGCATTTGGCTATAACGCCCTTGGCATCCCGCTTGCAGCCGGTGTGTTTTATCCCGCTTTCGGTTTGTTGCTTTCACCGATGTTTGCCGGTGCGGCCATGGCGATGAGCTCGGTATCCGTGGTTACCAATGCCTTGCGGCTTGATCGCATCAAACTATGAAAAAACGGATCGCCAGATGGGCTGAGTAGATGAAGAAATAGAATTTGATAACCAGCATGGAGACCATCATGAGATCACACGTATTTTTCGCCATTCTGGTTGCTCTCGCCCTGTCGGCCTGCGCGCATATCGATCCTCATCCGATGGATATGAGCAGCGCTGTCCGCAACGCCAAGACTAAAGCGGACCATAACGCGCTGGCCAAACACTACGAAGCTGCAGCGCAAGCAATGCGAGCGCAAGCACAAGAACAGAAAAATAGCCTCGCGGAATACCGGAAGCATGGGTACTATTATGGAAGGCAAACTGAAGATCTGAAAGAGCATACCAAGGCTTTGGTGCGCGTGTACGAAGAAGCCGCTGAGGCAAACATGAGCATGGCGAAAGTTCATCGCGAGATGGCGAAGGAGGCACAATGATGGCGGCAACAGGCTTTGCCTGTCATCGGCCTGGCTCATGATTATGAATGAAGCAGAACAACCCGCGGTTCCCGTATCTATGCCGGTTGATGACATACCAATTCTGGAGTCGATACTGACGTGCCCCTGCTGCGGGTACGTCAAACGCGAGATAATGCCGACGGATGCCTGCCAGTTCTATTACGAATGTGACGGCTGTCGAACTCTGCTGCGTCCCATCCCTGGCGATTGCTGTGTCTTTTGTTCTTTTGGGACTGTCAAATGCCCACCGGTCCAGATGCAATCATGCCGCTGCGTATAACAAACAGGGAACTCAAAAAAAACGATAGAATCAGGGTGCATTGTCATAGGTACTTTGCTACTGGAGCAAGTCATACCAGCGACCGGACACAAGTCGGAATGAGTTACAAGGCTCACGATCAGTAACGCCCCATAACAGAAT
>JBDSOQ010000023.1:0-8093 GCA_039914755.1 Nitrosospira sp.
GCCAGCGTGGGTGTGGAGTATCTCGGCGCCGACGCATCGCAGCGGGCTGAGAACGTCGAACAATATATCGCTCAGTACGAAGATGGTAGCGGAACGGATCGACTGATGTTGCCACGCTGGCCAACCAATATTTTCTATAACGTGACGAATCCATCCCAGTTGGAAGATGAGTACAACTATATTTACAATGGGAGATTTGTCAATGCAGGACGAAATCCATGTGAAATACCCGAAGCTATCTGCTCTCCCCGGAATTATGCTGAAATCCTCATGGTGGAAGCAGATATGGCGTTACGGCACATGCTGACATTCAATATGTGGCCTCATTTTTTCCATCAGGCGAACTTGGCTAGATACGACGAAAGCGGTAATACACTGGAATTTGACTGGCTCGATGCGGTTTTCGTGGAATATGAGCAACTGTTCAATTTACCCGTCAGGAATCTACCATATTATCTGATCGGTGACGGTACCGCGGAAAGTCTCAACGTCAAGTCTGCGATTATCCACGCGCAATGGAATCGCACGACCAATCAGATTATCCTGTTTGCTAACAAAGCTGTACCGAACCTTCATGTCACGGGACTCTCTGGTGGGGAACTGTACGGGGGCCAATTTATCCGCGCTGTCAACGTAGATACAAACTCTACGGCGCACATTGTCGACCGCGGGCTGACCCAATGAGCATGCAACGCTTCTTGATTTCTCGCATTCTCATCCTGCTGGTTATTGCGCTTTCCATTTTCATTGCCGCAGGAACCCCGGTGGCGGCACAGACAGCATCGAAAAAAACTGATGACGCAACTCAGCAAGCCAGTGATGAAGCTAGAAAGAAGATACGAAAGGCGAATGACTTCAAGCTAAAGACAGGAGAGCCATTGTTTCCCAAACAGGCAAAATTGCTGGCGAAGGGTTATAAAGAGACGGCAGAGATCATCGCCCGACAAGGCGGCGACCCGAAGCCCGTCCTTGACGCCGCAGCCTATTTCGAGGGCCAGTCCGAGCTTGTTTCAAGAGTCAATACGAGTGAACCGTCCGTTCGGTGAACACGCTCACATGCGTTTTTTTTCCGGCAGGGCAAGGTTCTCCTTGGCAGCGGGCAGCACTGTTTTGTCCGCGAATTTGTGCTTGAGCGTGAGCTTCTGACCGATTTGCAGCAGGCGGCCCGCACCCCCGTTCCATGACCTTATTTGCTCCACCGTGACGTCATGACGTATGGCAATGCCCAAAAGTGAATCGCCTTTTCTGACAGCGTAGACGAAATTGTGTTCGAGCATTTTCGGCGTGACGGGTTTGTTGCTCATAACAGAAATATCCATACCTTCGGCACTCCCGTTACGGGGAACAAGCAAAATCTGTCCTGCCGTTATCGCGCCTCTCGTATCAATATCGTTGATTTCCTTCAGTCGCCCGACGCTGATCCCATACCGAGCCGAGATTCTTTCTATCGTATCGTCTTTTTTTGCCTCGTAGGCTTGCCACGATACCAGGGGTCTGTCATGAATTTTCAGATTTTCCATGAAGACCTCCACTTTTTCCGCTGGAAGAAGCAGCGTACGCGACCCGTCGATATTGATGACCGGCCGATTATGGCCCGGATTAAGCGCTTTAAACTCATCCACGGAAATTTCAGCAAGCTTCGCTGCCACCCTTACGTCGATATGGCGGGTTGCTTCGACCTGGCCGAAATAAGGTTTGTTGGGAATGGATTCAAGCTCGATCCCGAAGGCGGCCGGGTTCAAGATAATATTTCTGATTGCGATCAGTCTGGGAATATAGTTTCGGGTTTCGGGCGGCAGCGCGATATTATGAAAATCCTCTGGAAGGCCGCTGCTGCGGTTCTTCATGAGCGAGCGTCCCACCGCACCTTCACCCCAATTATATGAAGCCAGCACCAGTTCCCAGTCGCCGAAGATGCGATGGAGGTTTTGCAGATAATCAAGTGCGGCGCCGGTGGCGGTGACTATGTCCCGACGTTCGTCATACCACCAATTCTGTTTCAAGCCATAATTCCTCCCCGTGGATGGGATGAACTGCCAGATGCCGGCGGCACTTCGATTGGACTAGGCCTTTGGATTGAAAGCACTTTCGATGATAGGCAGCAGGGCGATCTCGGCAGGCATGCCGCGGCGCTCCACCTCTTCAACGATATGGAAGAGGTAGCGTTTACCGCGTTCGACGATGCGCTTTATATATTCAGGACGATCAACGTAAAAATCTTCGTTGCTGCGCACCTTTTCGCTATCCAGTTTAGCCATGGCGAAGCCATTACGAATGCGTTGCCATAGATCAACGGGGAGAGGAGGCGCCATCTCGCGAGTGGGCAAGCTCGCTTCGACGACAGGAGTGACTGGATCGCTTTCTGCGATGGGAAGCGTGTCCGATTTGTCGTGCGCAAGCTCCGCAATCGACTGACCAGCTTGTTCTTCTGCGTTTGCTGCGAGACTCGCGGCTGCCAGCGCGAGACTGGTAATCAAAACTAAAGTGAGCCGTTGAACTTCCATGGTTATTATTGACCTTTTGCCGAGGTTTTATCTGGAGAAAATTCGCTGGGGTAAGGCCTCATTCTAAAATTTAATCAAGCTGCACAGGTATCCCGTGGCAGCAATCGCCAAACCGATATTAATCCATCAAAAAGCAATAAGTGAGCTATAACGGCGGGGCCTGCCCCGTACATGGCTGCTACGGGCCAGAAAAGAGATTTATCCTCGTGTTGCAGGCTGAGTCCCGAATGCCGCCAACTCTACTGCAGGTAGCGGTTGCCAGCCCGGTCTCCGATGTTCCGCGATGACATTGGTAAAAATACCGCCACGCACGTAAAATTTGGCAGTGAGGCGTAGATACCTTGGTTCCAGGACAGCAACGAGGTCATCGGCAATACGGTTGGTTACAGCCTCATGAAACGTTTTCTCGTTCCGATAAGACCAGATGTAGAGCTTGAGGCTTTTAAGCTCGACGCAGTTTACGTTTGGAATGTAATCCAGAATCAGGGTGGCAAAATCCGGTTGTCCGGTTTTTGGACAAAGGCAGGTAAACTCCGGAATTTCCATATGAATATGATAATCCCGTGCCGGTGCGGGGTTCGGGAAAACTTCCAAGTTGGTCGTAGGGTGGCTGGGCATTCTCTTATCTCTTTCAAATCGGTTAGAATTGTCTGCCCTGGGGTGCGGTCGTTGCACAATGGCTCAGAATAACTTTAGGGCTTCTTTTCAAGGCTATCTTTTCGAGCTGCTCAATTATAACTGGTTGCGAACGACAAATTGCGTCTCTCCCGCATCAAACTAGCCGGGTTCAAATCCTTTGTCGACCCTACCGAGATTCCCCTTCCAGGGGATCTGGTCGGGGTTGTGGGCCCCAATGGCTGCGGAAAATCCAATGTGATCGACGCCGTGCGCTGGGTCCTGGGCGAATCGCGCGCGTCTGCGTTGCGCGGTGAGTCCATGCAGGATGTGATTTTTAACGGTTCAGCGAATCGCAAACCGGTGGGAAGGGCCAGCGTGGAGCTGATGTTCGATAACAACCTTGGCAGGGCGGCCGGGCAGTGGTCGAGCTATGCGGAGATTTCCATCAAGCGGATATTGCGGCGCGATGGTGAATCAACCTATCACGTCAATAATATCCATGTCCGCCGGCGGGACGTCGCGGATATCTTTCTTGGCACCGGAGTGGGCGGGCGCGGCTACGCCATTATCGAGCAGGGAATGATTTCCCGCATTATCGAAGCAAGGCCGGAGGAGTTGCGCGTACTTCTGGAGGAGGCTGCGGGCATTTCCAGATATCGCGAGCGCCGCCGTGAAACTGAATCGCGTCTGGCCGATACACGCGACAACCTTCTGCGGATAAGCGATATTTGCCAGGAACTGGGAAAGCAGTTAATACGCCTGGAACGACAGGCCGAGGTGGCCCGACGCTTCAATGACGTGAAAGACCAATTGCATAAAGCCCAAAACCTTTTATGGTACGCCCGCAAACAGGAAGCCGCCACGCAACGTATCCTTGCGGAAAAAGAGCTCCGATCGCTGCAGACCTCGCTGGAAATGGAAAGCGCGAGCCTGCGCGACGCGGAAAAACGCCTGGAAGAGAAGCGCGCTCATCATTACACCATGGGCGACCTCCTGCATGAGTATCAGGGCGAGCTTTATACAGCCAATGCGGACGTGGCGCATACCGAACAGCAAATCCGGCACGTGCGTGAAAACTATCATCGCATGGCGCAACAAATCACGGCAGTGAAGAGTCAGCTTGAGAACCACAAAAAACAAGTGGAAGACGCGGCTGAAAGTTTGAACCGCTGGCGTGGAGAATTTGAACGGGCGCGCCTGGCTCGGGAAGCCGGCAAACAAAAAGCCGCGGCGGAGAACGAAAAATTGCCGGTGGCGGACTCCACTTTTCGCTTATGCCAAGAGAAATTTGCCGAAACACAGCGCGAGTTGTTGCTGGTTGAGCAGGCTGGTCAGCTGGAAGAAAGTAATCGGGCCCATGCGGCAAAAAACTTCCAACAGCTTGAGTTGCGACGGGTACGGTTAACGGCGGAGCGAAATTCCTCACCCCAACCGGAAACCGAAGCGCTATCCCGTTTAACCCGGCAAGCGGAGGCCAGCGCGGCTGATCTCAAAAACAAACAGGAAACGCTCACGCAAACTGAAAGCCTGCTGCTGAACGCCGAGAAAGTGAAACGCGAGTTTTCGCGTAAAGTGCAAATGCTGGAGCAGCAGATTGTCCGGACTGAAGCGCGGCTTGGCGCTTTGCAGCGCTTGCAGAGCCGTCTCGAAGGCAGTGAGGGATTGAGCGCATGGATCGCCAGGCATCAGCTCGATACGCTGCCGCGTTTGTGGCAGCACATCCAGATTGAGAAGGGGTGGGAAGATGCGCTTGAAGCAGTGCTGCGCGAGCGCCTGAACAGTGTGCGGCTTGACCAATTGGAGATGGCGCGTGAGTGGGCGGACGATCCTCCTCCGGGGAAATGGGCGCTGTTCGAGTTAGCCAGGCCAGCGACCCAAGGCTTACCGGGAATACCGGGCGAACAACAGAAGGACCCGAGAGGAAGGGAGAGCTGGATACCGTTGCAATCGTATCTGGCTTGCGATCATGCGGAAACAAAACCTGCGTTGGACGAATGGCTGGGCGGAATATTCGTGGCTGAGGATGTGCGGACTGGTCTTTCGCAACGAACAAGTTTATCTTCGCGTGAAATGCTGGTCACTCGCGAGGGCCATATCATTACATGCCACAGTCTTACCTATTACGCTCCCGATTCGCAGTTGCATGGTGTACTGGCGCGGCAACGCGAGATAGCCCAGATTAAAGTCGAAGCGGATGCGCTGAGAGTAAGCCTCGCGGATGAGAAAGCCGAGCTGGATATGGCAGAGGAAGCCTGCCATGCGCTCGAATCGTCCGTATCTTGTCTGCGTGATGATATCGGGGACCTCCAGCAACTGCATCATGATGTACAAATGCAGGCGTTGAAGCTCACCCAACTCGCTGACCGCACTAGTCAGCGGCATAAGCAGATTGACAGCGAACTGGCTGAAATCGGACAGCAGGCAACGGCAGAGTCCTTCCGGAAGCAGGAGGCTGAAGAAAAATTGATGCGGTATCGGGTTCAGGCCGAAGCGCTGCAACAGCAGGTACAAAAGGAAAAACAAGCGCGGGAAGCAGCGGAACAGTTTTTGGATGCACAGCGTCAGCGCGTGCGGATTGCCGAAAAGGAAATGCATGAGGGGGCATTTCACGAAAAAACCTGCTTGAATAAAATTGCCGAAGCGGAAAATTCCATTCGGTATATTGGTGAAAATGCCGTTGAGCTCGAAGCTCACCTGGAAAAATTGCAAGCCGCGCAGAGTGATTTTGATGAAACGCAACTGAGCAGCCTGCTTCAGGAACGGCTGGCGTTGCGTGAACAGCGTGAAGAGAGATTGGCGGTTGCGCGCAATGCCCTTGAAGATGCGGCCAGCGAACTGCGGGAAATAGAGCAGGAGCGCATGACTTCCGAACAAAAATTGCACCCGCTGCGGGAAGGTATCAACCAGGTGCGCCTCAAGGAACAAGAGGCGCGAATTGCCGAGGATCAGTTTGGCGAGCAATTAAAGGAATCAGGTGCCTCGGAGCAGGAACTGATCCACTCTCTTGGGAAAACACGACCTTTCGCTTTGCAGGCCGAGATAAACCGGATGAATGGAGAAATCGCTGCCTTGGGAGCAGTCAATCCGTGTGCGCTCGATGAGTTGGAGTCTTGCCAGACGCGCAAAACTTATCTGGATTCACAATCGCAGGATCTGGAGGAGGCATCGGAGACGCTTAAAAATGCGATCCGGCAAATAGATCGTGAAACCCGCGAGCGGCTGTTGGAGACGGTTGAAAAGGTCAACGGCCATCTGGAAGAGATGTTTCCCACCATGTTCGGTGGCGGGCAGGCGAAGCTGATATTGAGAGGTGAGGAAATTCTCGATGCAGGCATACAAATTTTCGCCCAGCCGCCGGGTAAGAAGAACAGTTCTATCAACCTTCTGTCCGGCGGTGAAAAAGCGCTTACTGCGCTGGCGTTTGTGTTCTCGCTGTTTCAGCTCAATCCTGCGCCGTTTTGCCTGCTGGATGAAGTGGACGCCCCTCTGGATGATAGCAACACCGAGCGGTTCTGCAATCTGGTGCGGAAAATGTCGCTTCGGACCCAGTTCGTGTTTATCAGTCACAATAAGATCACGATGGGCATCGCGCAGCAATTAATTGGCGTCACCATGCAGGAAAAAGGCGTTTCACGGGTGGTTGCGGTAGAAATCGAAGAGGCTGTCAGACTGAGTAGCGCTTCCATGGCGACTTGAACATATGATGAACATGAGCGAATTGCAAATCAGCTTGATAGCCATTGGAATCATCGTGGTTATGGGTGTTGTCCTTTTTAACTGGATGCAGCAACGCCGCTATCGGCAGGGCGCGGAAGAAGCGTTTGGGCCAAAACATGAGGACGTGCTGCTGAGAGAAACCCTATCCGGCGAACAAAATGAAAGGATTGAACCGCAACTCGATAAGGCGTTCTTGCAAGAACCCCGGATGGAGCCATGGGGGGAATCAACCGAAAAACCGATCGAAGAAACTAACGAAGGGCCAGACGAAGAACCGGCAGTAGAAGAACCGATCGAAGAATCATGCGAAGAACCCACTGAAGCTGCGGAAACCGCCCGACCCAGACCGGAACCGGCCATCGGCCCGGCCAGGGCCATAACGGCGGTTGAGCAGGAGCCAATGCCGCTTGAGGAAGATAACTTCCCGGATAGTGTGGATTATGTGATTGAAATCCGTAGTGAAACACCGATCATGTATTCGAGCCTGGCAGAGGTGTTACAGCGAAAATTCGATTTCAGCAAACCGGTGCGATGGCTGGGGCAGAGAAGTTCAGAAGCGTTTTGGGAAGAAATCGCCACAGAGGCCAATGATAAGGGGGGTTATACCCATCTGCGTGGTTGCCTGCAACTCGCCGATCGAGCCGGTCCGGTAAGCGAAGTCAGTCTGTCCGAATTTCGCGACATGGCGGAAAATTTCGCCACGCATGTGGCAGCAGCGGTAAATTGCCCCAATATACATAAAGCCTATGCGCGGGCAATATTGCTTGACGAATTCTGCACCCAGGTGGACGTCATGGTAGGCATCAACATTATCAGCAAGGATAACAGCGTGTTTACCGGCGCCAAAATTCGCGTCCTGGCAGAAACATCAGGCTTCAAACTGGGCGCCGAAGGTCTGTTTCAT
Organism: Nitrosospira sp.; assembly: GCA_039914755.1. Classification (GTDB taxonomy): domain Bacteria; phylum Pseudomonadota; class Gammaproteobacteria; order Burkholderiales; family Nitrosomonadaceae; genus Nitrosospira. The sequence goes on from JBDSOQ010000023.1 coordinate 7,744, forward strand.
TACCGTGACGAAAATAATGTGGTTTTATTTTCCCTCGGCAATTATGAACCCTCTCCTTTTCTTCCCGGCAGCGTCCGCACGCTCACGACGCGTGGTATTACATTTCTTCTTGACGTACCGGGCGTAGCAAACGGCGAAGCCGTTTTTGAGCAAATGATGCATCTCGCCGGTGTTTTCACTGACAATCTCGGGGGGGTCATGGTAGATGATAATCGCATACCCTTGAGCGACAGCGGCATCCGCAAGATCAAACAGCAATTAATTGCAATACAGTCCACCATGCTGTCGCGCAATATTCCTGCCGGTGGCGAAACTGCGCTGAGGCTGTTTGCGTGAGTGGGCATCCGGAT
>JBDSOQ010000056.1:0-2386 GCA_039914755.1 Nitrosospira sp.
TCGAAAAGTACCTTGATATCGAGCGCGAGTCGCGACTCGACATCACGTTAGCGCAAACAGTGTGCGCCAGCGAGAAAATGGACTGGATTGTCCAGAAAGGGGTGGAGTTGGGAGTAAGACGCATTCAACCTCTGGTTACAAAACGGGGAGTAGTGAAACTATCAGACGAGCGTGCCGAAAAACGCATAAAGCACTGGCAACAAGTTATTATTGCCGCTTGTGAGCAGTGCGGCAGAAATCGCGTTCCGCCCATGATGCCATTGATATCGATGTCCAGATGGCTGGGCAGTCAGGTTGGCGGGCGCAAGAATTCAAGCGGCGATTATCCTTTTGGCTCATGTTTCATGCTCTTGCCCGCGGCAAAAAAAGGCTTGCGCGATTTTCCCGCATCTTTCGCCGCCGCTCAGCTAACGCTACTGGTCGGGCCCGAAGGGGGGTTTACCGCGGAGGAAGAGACTGCGGCCGAAGTGGCTGGATTTGTCCCGTTACGACTGGGTGATCGCATACTTCGTACCGAAACCGCTGCATTGGCGGCAGTAGCGGCAATGCAGGCGCTATGGGGTGATTATTGATTTCCTTGATTCAAATGGTAGCATCCACATGAACCTGCACATTCGGTTTGAGGCTTTGAGCGTTAAACCGTGGGGTTCATGCAATACCAGCTTCATCTTCTATTACATAGTATGAACAGTGCATCCCCAACATGAGGCTAGACACGGATTTTGTAAACTGGTTCCGCTCGGTAGCCCCCTACGTTAACGCCTTCCGCCATAAAATCTTTGTTGTCGCCTTTGGTGGTGAGGTCGTGTCTGATGGCAAGTTTGTCGAGCTTGTTCATGACCTCAATTTGCTGGCGAGCCTGGGCGTACGCCTGGTGCTGGTCCATGGTGCGCGTCCGCAGATCGAATCGCGGCTGGATGAAAACAACCTGCAGACGATATACGTCAGAGGGATGCGCGTCACCGACGGCGCGGCGCTGCAGTGCGTAAAGGAATCAATAGGGCGGGTCCGGGTTGAAATTGAGGCGCTGTTGTCAATGGGTTTGCCCAATTCGCCTATGGCCAATGCCGCTATTCGCGTTGCCAGTGGAAATTTCGTCACTGCACGCCCGGTTGGTGTAATAGAAGGTATCGATCTGATGCATACCGGAGAGGTGCGGAGGGTGGATGCCGCGGCTATCCGTTCGCGGTTGGAACAAGGGGAGTTGACGTTACTTTCACCACTGGGCTATTCGCCGACGGGCGAGATTTTTAATCTGACGCTGGAAAATGTGGCGGCAGAAGCAGCGATTGCGCTGAAAGCAGAAAAACTGATTTTTCTGATGGATACCGAAAGCATAGAAAAGGAATCTCCTGATACGTCGGAGACATTGCTGCCGCGTGAACTGACTGTGGCCGAAGGTAAGGCACTCCTGACGCGGTCTGCCGATGAACCCCCCAGGCTATCGGACGATGTCCGGTTGTATCTGCCGTTTGCGGTACGGGCCTGTGAAGGAGGCGTGTCCCGCGTTCATCTCATCAGTCGGCACGTGGATGGTGCCATATTACAGGAGCTATTCACGCACGGCGGTATAGGAAGCATGATATCGGATGGTCCGTTGCAAAATTTACGGGATGCGAGGATAGAAGATGTCGGTGCTATCCTGCAATTGATCGGACCTCTTGAAGCTGACGGGACACTGGTACGGCGGAACCTCGAATTGCTGGAGATGGAAATCGACCGCTTCGTAGTGGTCGAACATGATCGAATGATAGTCGGCTGCGCCGCACTCTATCCTTTCCCGGACGATAAGGCGGGCGAGCTTGCCTGTCTCACGGTGCATCCGGATTATCGTAGCGCGGGGTGTGGCGATGCATTGCTCAAGCGTATTGAAGCCAAGGCCAGGTCTCAGGGAAGTGAAAAATTGTTTGTTCTCACTACCCGAACCGCCCACTGGTTTGTCGAACGAGGTTTCCTCGAGACTGATGTCCAAGAATTACCTAAAGTAAAGCAGGGGTTATACAATTACCGGCGCCGCTCCAAGGTATTCGTGAAAACTATATAAGCGGTAGTTTATTGACTGCTGCGCCAATTCACCGTCACGGAACGTGCGCCTTTGATTAATGGAGCGAGTACGACTAAGCTTGATGCAGCGGATTACAATTTATCTGCTGTCATACCTGGAGAAGAGCTCAATGGCAAAATTCGTTAAATGCATCAAACTCGGACATGAAATGGAAGGATTGGATTTTCAACCTTATCCGGGGGAGTTGGGGAAGCGCATATTCGATAACGTATCGAAAGAGGCCTGGGCCGGATGGATCAGGCATCAAACCATGCTGGTCAATGAGAACCGCTTGAATCTATCGGACATCAAGGCACGCAAGTATCTGGCTGAACAACTCGA
>JBDSOQ010000201.1:0-7981 GCA_039914755.1 Nitrosospira sp.
TCAGAGAAAGAAGTGAATGATAAGCGCTCTGGCAACTGACCAGGCAACGAACAGCGCAAGAATACTCCACGCAATGAAGACGAGAAGCTGATTGTGCATCAGGACTGGTCCTCCATAAAAAAATGCCTGACATCGGGCAGAAGCGGTATTAATTGGATTCCTCATCTTCGCTATCGTTCGAGCATCGAACCTTCCAGCATGCGACAGATACTTGCCTTAAAGAATGGAAGCTTCCGCTACCCGCGAGCAAAGCAACCTGGTGCCGATCCTGGTGGCATGTCGCGCGCTTGGCAGCTGGGCGGCCTATGCCTGATGCATCTCGCTAATAATCCAAAAAAAATGGCCCGAGCGAGTGTAGGGATTTCTTACGTGCGGTAGCGAACATATTTTTCGCTTAAGGATTGTCAAAATGCGGCCAGACCTGAAAACAAGGTCTCTTTTTGACTGATATGTTTCCCGGGCTCCGGTCCGATTTTTTAAAGGAAGTAAAATGGCAACTGGTACAGTAAAATGGTTCAATGACTCAAAAGGTTTTGGCTTCATTACTCCTGATGACGGCAGTGAGGATTTGTTCGCGCACTTCTCGGCAATCGGCATGTCTGGATTCAAGACGCTCAAGGAAGGTCAAAAAGTAGCGTTTGAGGTTACGCAGGGTGCGAAGGGCAAGCAAGCATCAAACATTCAATCTGCTTAAGATTTCAACCTAAATCCGGTAGTTGGACGGGGAGAAGTGTACGGTTTTTGGGGTACAGGGCAAGGAGTTGCAACGCAGCCCTGTGTCGCAAAAACTGTGCAATTCACCCCGTAGCGGCCTCACCCGGGAGGTAAGCGTCAAATAATATGAAATATTGTTATTAATCATGACGCTGATCTATTAAATGAGCGGTCAACTACCGGATTTAGGTTCATGTTGGGGCGACCAAACCGCGCCAGCGTGTAGTCCATTCCTAACGATCTCCTTTTATCCTAACGTATTTATCATGGGTAAAATTACTCCATGAATTCCTTGGCTGCTTGCGTCCGGTTCCACGCCGAATCTTTTTCCGAAAGCGCCACTTCGTCTTGTATCCTTTCCCGCTTCCGTTTCCATATAGCCGCTTAAGCTCCTGCTCCAAGCCCATGTCCTAACCATGGGCTTGGAGCAGGTCATCCGGGAACCGGGCCATTCCCGCATTGTCTGAAAGTGCGATCCGGTGTGAGCAAGTGACGCTTGCGCGGGTTAATGCCGGGTCGCAGTGAATATTCTGGTAGCGCCGAGATTCGGGTAAAATATGGTTTTTAATGTTTCCTGGATGGATCCGTCATGAATAGTGTTGCAATAAAAGGCAGCCTGGTCGCCATCGTCACGCCCATGCATGACAATGGCGAACTGGATCTGGAGCGTTTCAATGCCCTGATCGATTTTCATGTTGCGGAAGGAACCGACGGCATCGTGGTGGTAGGCACCACCGGCGAATCTCCAACGGTGGATTTCGACGAACATCATCTGCTGATCAGGACCGCGGTGGAGCGTGCTGCGGGGCGTGTGCCGATTATCGCCGGGACGGGGGCAAATTCAACGCGGGAAGCAATCGATCTATCAATTTACGCAAAGAATGCAGGCGCGAATGCGAGCCTTTCGGTAGTTCCCTATTACAACAAGCCGACCCAGGAAGGTTTGTATCAACATTTCAAGGCAATAGCGGAGGCAGTCGATATTCCGCATATTTTATACAATGTGCCCAGCAGGACAGTGGCCGATATCGCCAATGATACCGTGCTGCGACTGGCACAGATTCCCAATATTGTCGGCATCAAGGATGCGACCGGCGACATGGGACGAGGCTTCGATCTGCTGTGCCGGGTACCGGAAGACTTTGCGGTTTATAGTGGAGATGATGTAAGTGCCTTGGCGATGTTGCTGCTGGGCGGGCACGGCATCATTTCGGTAACGGCCAATGTTGCGCCCCGGTTGATGCATGAGATGTGCATTGCGGCGTTTGCAGGCGACCTTTCCGCTGCTCGTCTTGCCAACAGTAAATTATTGAGGCTGCATCTCGATTTGTTTGTCGAAGCGAATCCCATTCCGGTAAAATGGGCAATATCGCAGATGGGGCTGATAGGTGCTACCCTTCGTCTGCCTTTGACCCCATTATCGGATCGATATCATCAAATTGTAAGAGAAGCAATGGACAATGCCGGGATAACCATCTAAGTGACCGGCCGGAATTTACGAGGATTCGAGCGTTGCGCATGAGATGGAGGATAATGGTCGCGCTATGTTTAGCGGTGACCGTGGCAGGATGCAATCTGCTGCCGGAAGCAAAGAAAATAAACTACAAGTCGGCCGGTAAGCTTCCGCCGTTGGAGATCCCGCCCGATTTGACCATGCCTAGTTCGGATGAGCGCTATATCGTTCCGGATATCAACCCGACGGGAACCGCAACTTTTTCCGCTTATGATAAGGAGCGCAACAAAAGCTCCGGAACGGGGGGCGGCAGCTCCATTCTACCCGCCGTGGATGAGGGCGGTGTGCGCATGGAGCGCTCGGGTACTCAGCGCTGGCTGGTGGTGACAGGTGAACCCGAGGACATATGGCCGGTAGTAAAAGAGTTCTGGCAGGAATTGGGTTTTATCGTCAAGGTTGAAATGCCCGCAGCCGGCGTAATGGAAACCGACTGGGCGGAAAACCGTGCGAAGATTCCGGATGATATTATCCGTAACACGCTGGGTAAATTTCTGGATACCCTGTATTCGACCGCCGAGCGCGACAAGTTTCGTACTCGCCTGGAACGTGGAGAGGACGGCGCCACCGAGATTTACATCAGCCATCGCGGCATGGACGAAGTGATGGAGGGCGATACTCGTACCCGCTGGCAGCCTCGGCCTGCCGATCCGGATCTGGAGGCGGAGATGCTTTCGCGCCTGATGATGCGATTCGGGGTCGCCGAAGAGCGTGCGAGAACGGCGGTAGCCAACGCCGGTAACGCACCGGAGCGCGCGCGCCTGACGGGTGAAAAAGGCGGGGTGCTTACCGTGAATGAGGCCATTGACCGTTCCTGGCGACGGGTTGGACTGGCGCTTGACCGTATTGGTTTTACCGTTGAGGATCGTAATCGCTCGCAAGGAATTTATTTCGTACGCTATATCAACCCTGACGTGGACAGTGGTGCGGGGCCGGGCTTGCTCTCAAAACTTCTTTTCTGGCGCGACGAGAAGAACGAGAAACGGGATCAATTCCGCATCCAGTTAAGTGAAGCCGGAGCGGCGGGAGAAAGCACCGATGTCAAGGTGTTGAATAGCGAGGGCGAACCAGAGAAATCGAGTGACGCAAACCGCATATTAAAATTGCTTCATGAACAATTGAAGTGATGGGCTATCTTTTGAATAAGTCAGCGTGCCAGCATTGGCATCGAAGATACGGAGATTGGTAAGGTAGATCGGGTCGGGCTCCGCCCGACGTCGTTCTTGATCGTCGGGCGGAGCCCGACCTACCTTTAAAAAGGTCGAGTTCCGGGTGCCGATCCCGATTTTTAATGGCTGATCGGTACATAAATCAAATTGACGCTTTCCACCTCGCCCGGCCGTGGTGCACGGACGGGCGCACCCGGCTCATCGACCTCAAGGCGCAATTGCACGCGATTGTTGACGATGGCGGTCTGCGGAAGGGGAATGGTGTATGTGACGGCTTCGGAGCCCTGCGGCCCACCGAAAGGCGATACGGTGCCGAGCAGTACGCCTTCGCTCGTGCTGACGCGAATCTCCGTACCACGTGGAAGAGCACCGGCATGGACCTGAATCCAGACCGCCTCGCGTGAAGTGGCCGGCCGACCAAGCCCCAATTCGATTACGCTTTGCTGGGCTTCGCTCTCTGCAATTGCACAGCCTGCGTATCCGGCGGAATACATCAATGCGATGATGATTGCCGCGAGGTTTGGCCACCGTTGGTACATGATGTCAATGCGCTTCCACCACAATGGAAAGCACCTCGGCCTTTGCTTCCATAGCATGGATTACCGCAACACCGGGCGCGGCCATCTGTTCCGGCACCACCTGGATATTCACCGGCGCGTTGGCCTTGAGGAGGTTACCCGCTTGCATCGCGGCAAGCGCACCCGACAGTGGTATGGTGAAGGTAACGGGTCCGTGCATGACATGGTGCCCGAACATTGAGAGCGTACCGGCATAGTACGGACTCGATGGATCGATTCTAGCCGCGCCGGCGGGTGCATTGACCAGAACGGCGAAATCATGACCATGCGCCAGTGGCGGCAGCGCGATTGTCACCTGTGCAAACAGCCTGGGCGCCTCCGGCTGCATCCTTGCCTGGAGCAGCGCGGATGGAATCGTCACGGTACCGGTTGCCGGCTCTGTCATGCCTATCGACGATTGGGAAATTTGCGCACTGAACCGTTCGGCCTGGGTGGCCGCAACAGCGCTGGCCGCAGGCGCCGCCAGCGTCATCGGCACAACCTGCTCGCCTGATCCCGGCTGATAATCGTAGTTGAAATCCCCAATCGTGGCATAGTCGCCGGCGATCCTTTTGGTTACCGGCCGCCCTTTCGAATCGACAAAGAACAGGAATGGCTCCGATGACCACGCCTGAAGATCCGAACCTTCAGGCAAAATGAGGTATCCGCGTGCCTGTTGTTTCCGGGTCCAAACATCCCACAGTCTGTCGATATTCGCGTGGTGCAGGAAAAAGAGCGGGTCGATGGGCGCCAGATTGGCTTGCATGAAGCCGCCGCTATTGGTGGTTTTGCCGGATGGGTCGGTAAAGATGCCGCCCACGCAATTATGAACCCTGTTGTGCGGCTGGCCTTCCAGAACGCCGAACCCGGTCAACCCGCTGTGCCCCATCGTTTTTGGGCTGGCGAAGGTGAGGAAATCCCGCGGCGCGAGTGCGTCCAGCAAGGTCTGCAGGGAAACGGCTTTTGCCGTTTTTTCGTCGAGTCCCGGCTTTTCTTTTGTCAGGCCGCGGGCATGGGCCAGGTCGAAAAAGAACTGACCTCTTGGGTCATCGATAATGTCGAACCAGAGGTCTTCGGGAGCGCGGATTCCGCGCGCAAGTAGCTGCCCGTATTGCGTCTCGTCATCGAATTCTCCATTGGGCTTATAGCTGCGCTTCCAGTAGCTCGCCTTCGCTACTGCATCCCCGAAGCGAGCCCGGAATTCCCTGTATTGCGCGATATAGGCAGGATCAGACGGTGTCAGCACATCCTCGAACATGATCGCGGGCACATTCGGCTGGAATGGGTTTCTCGGGTCTGTATTCTCGCTCCAATCCCAATAGGGAAGCGCAAAGCGCGGGTCACCGCTAAGCTCGCGGCATATCTGTTCGAACCAGCCGATATAGCCGCGATGCCATACCAGAAACCACCAATTGCCGTGCGGGCAATCCATAGTGTGAGTGAGCGCGATACGATACCAATTACGCGGATCGGTTGGTGGCAACGCGAGCATCGCCCGGATTGCCTTCTTATAGCTCTCGATATTACGCCTCGCATCCGGATTCAGAACATTCAGACGCCGATACTTCGCCGTCCCCTGCGCATGAAGCGAACCGAACGGAAGTGTGGTGCTGCCCACGGTAGCGGCGGCAACAGCCGCTGTTTTTAGAAATGCGCGGCGAGACATGGTTGATGGCTGCAATTTGTTATTTTGGGACAAGAGAACCTCGTTATGGTTGGGATTGAATATTGAGCGCACCCGCCTCCGCGCCTGCTGTCAGCCTGTGTTAACCGGGAGTTGATAATTTTTCTGGAAACGCCTCGGTTATTGCCGACGCCTTTGATGAGCGGATAGCACCGGAACTGCCGTCATGCAATCGCGATCGGGGCCAGGTAATTACAATTAGATAATTAAATGACATTTCTGGATACCTGTAAAATCTTACAGGTGTCCGAGGCTCAGGCTGGTATACGGCAGCGCAAGAGGGTGGCGGCACGATTCACCGCAGATCTCTTCGGGTCGCGCTTGCCAAGCAAAACCACCAAAACCACCAAAACCACCAAAACCACACAGTTTCCGCCAACCTCATCCAGGCTGAAAATTATTCCCGATGCACTAGAATGAAATGGCTACCGTATTAAATACTGATGAAGCATTGATAAAACGACAGTAGTCAAGCGGAGAATATAGACGTCTTGTTTTGCCTAGGGGGAATATGAGTGCTACGGCTGCTATTTCGGAATTCGGTTCGATTGTCTCTGTGCGCGGTGGCATTGTGGACATACGGTTTGAGCGTGTGCCGTCTATTCACACATTGCTGCGTGCGGGCAAGCAAGGAAAAATTGCGATTGAAGTGTTGTCGCAGCTCGATGCCCATCACGTGCGTGGCATTGCGCTAACACCCACGCAAGGTCTTGCTCGGGGCATGCAGGTCACCGATACGCATGGGCCGCTGATGGTGCCGGTAGGGAAGGCGACCCTGTCGCGCATGTTCGACGTATTCGGCAACGCCATCGATCGCCGGCCAGCGCCGGTCAATGCTCGATGGCGTTCAGTTCATCACGCATCGCCTCCTCTGGCGCGGCGCTCCACAAAATCTGAAATCTTTGAGACGGGCATCAAAATCATCGACGTGCTGATGCCGTTGGAACGCGGGGGTAAAACCGGCTTGCTCGGTGGAGCAGGCGTGGGAAAGACGATCCTGCTCACCGAAATGATCCATAACGTAGCCGGGCAGCATGAGGGTGTCAGTATTTTTTGCGGCATTGGCGAACGCTGCCGCGAAGGGGAGGAACTCTACCGTGACATGAAGGCAGCGGGGGTGCTGGAAAACATGGTGATGGTGTTCGGCCAGATGAATGAGCCTCCCGGCGCCCGGTTTCGTGTGGGTCATGCTGCGCTGACCATGGCTGAGTATTTCCGGGATGACGAGCATCGCGATGTGTTGCTGCTGGTGGATAATATTTTCCGCTTTATCCAGGCGGGCATGGAGGTGTCCGGGCAGATGGGCCAGATGCCGTCGCGCTTGGGCTATCAGCCGACCATGAGCACGGAACTGGCGCAACTTGAAGAACGGATCGCCAATACGGACACGGGCGCCATTACATCGATCCAGGCGGTTTATATTCCGGCGGACGATTTTACCGACCCGGCGGCGGTGCATGCCTTCTCGCATTTTTCCGCTTCCATCGTACTCTCGCGCAAGCGCGCGAGCGAGGGCCTGTATCCGGCCATCGATCCGCTGCAGTCCGGCTCCAAAATGGCAACGCCCGGCGTCATAGGTCAACGGCATTACCTGATAGCACAGGAGGTGCGCCACACGCTCGCCCAATACGCGGAGCTCAAGGACATCATCGCCATGCTGGGATTGGAGCAACTGTCGCGGGAAGACCGAAGCGTCGTGGCACGTGCGCGACGACTGGAGCGTTTTTTTACCCAGCCGTTTTTCACTACCGAGCAGTTTACGGGCATCGAGGGGAAACTGGTCAGTCTGGCGGACGCGCTGGATGGCTGCGAGCGCATCCTGCGGGATGAATTCAAGGATCTTCCCGAGGGAGCGCTCTATATGGTCGGGCGGGCTGGCGAGGCGAAAAGAACGAACCATGCGGGAAATTCGCCTGTAAAGCCGGACATGAACCCCAGCCCGAATTTGAACACCCGCACGAATCGAGATACGGCCAGTGAATTCCCATGAATCTTAAAATACTTCTGCCATTCGGCGTTTTCGCTGAAAAGACCGGCGTCGCCCGTATTGTGGTGGAGACCAGTAGCGGATCGTATGGGCTGCTGCCCAACCGGCTCGATTGTGTGGCGGCGCTTGTGCCGGGTATCCTCGCTTTCGAGACGAAAGAAGAGGGTGAGGTTTATATAGCGGTTGACGAGGGCATCCTGATAAAAACCGGTGTGGAGGTACTGGTATCCGTACGTAATGCGATAACGGGCGCTGACCTGGCTACGCTACATGAGACCGTGATCGTGTCCATGCGAATGGCCATGATGGTGAGCCTTGCGGAGAATCAGTGCGCAGAAGACATTAACTACCAGTCCGAGG
>JBDSOQ010000222.1:0-5285 GCA_039914755.1 Nitrosospira sp.
GCATTGGCCCGCTCCAGTTCGGCAGTGCGCGTTGCGACCCTGGTTTCCAGGTCCTGGTTCAGCTGACGCAGATCGTCTTCAGCGACGTCCCGTTCGCGATTGCTGACATTCAGGCGCTCGATCATCGTGTTGAACGTACTGGCAAGTTTCCCTATCTCGTTCCATCCCTTCACAGGAACACGCTGCTGCAGATTACCCGCGGCGATGTGCTGGGCGCTATAGCTGAGTTCTTTCAACGTGGTAACGACGCGGCGGCTGAATAAAACCGCACCCAGGATTGCGACCAGCAGCGTGAGGCCGAGAATCAGCAAACTGAAAGTCTGGACGCGTTTCACTGAAGCAAATACCTCGTCCGCATCCATTTTGACTTCTATGCCCCAGTTCATGCGCGGCAGGTACCGCCACGCAGCGACCACCTCCTTGCCGCGATAGTCCTTTTTCAGACCACCCCCGCGTTCGCCGTACAAGCCGTTATGGATCGATGTCGAAAATGGCGGATTATCGAGGGGTATCCTGAACTCCAATGCAGCATTAGGCTCATGCTTCAGCGGCGCCATCACCAATGCGGTGTGCTCGTCCAGAAGCCGCGTGATTACCGTTTCGCCACTCGACCCCAGGCCCACGTTGTCGGTTACCACGTTAAACACGCGCCCACTGTAGAATTGCAGCGCCAGCACCCCTTCGAGCTTTCCCTCAACCACGATGGGAATTGCCATGAACGCTGTGATCGCTCCGCGAGACGGCGGATAATACTCGAAATCCGATACTCCGCTCTCCAAGGTATTCAGCGCAACACGTGTAATTCTGCTCAACCCGGTGTTTCGATAGGGACCGGTGATGAGGCTGGTGGCAAAATCTGCTTCATGGGCCTGGGTGTAGACGATCTCGCCCTTTGGAGAAATCAGGAATAGATCGTAATAACCGGCATCCCCGACATAGCGCTTGAAATGCTCGCGATAATGCGCATCGAGTCGGCGATACTCAGGCGATTCCGTACCGCTATTTGTATAGACGCGGACAAATTCGCGCATGGCCATGCGTGTGGTACCGGCGAGCTGAATAACCCTGGCATCGAGGAGACGCTCGCGCAGGTAACTATCGATTTGCTCCGCTTTCATATCGGCGATGGCCGAGACTTGCTGGATCGCGGTTTTCTGCGTCTCGGTTTCAAAAGTGCGCAGCAAGCTGTAGCCGATAACCAGGATGGGAAGCAGAGAAACCGCCGCGAACCAGACCGCGAAGCGTTGAGTAAGCGAGGTGAACCTGATCATGGCTGAGAACTCGTGGCGATTCCAAGCAGATCGTCCCACTCATCGCGGGAGCGGTACGCGGGAAACGGCTCCGGCTCGAGCGGCCGTCCGGAATCCCAGACGACGTCGATTTGACCGTCTTCTCGAGATTTGCCGACACGCGCCACCTTCCACACATGGCGCGTGACCGGGTCGAGCGCGACGATTCCTTCAGGTGCGAGCAGGCTCTGGCGCAAAACGGTACGCTGCACCCTGTGCAAGTCGCCCGAGTTTGCCTCGAGCGCTGCCTGGACCCACATTCGCACATTGATGTAAGAAGCTTCAGACGGGCTGTCGAGCAAGGCGCGTTCGCCAAAGCGGTCACGGAATCGTTTTACGAAAGCTTGATTCTCATGAGTGGGAATGGTGCGGAAATAATTCCGCGCGGCGTAGTGACCCGCCATCGGCGGGGTCTCCGCGCCTTTCAACTCCACCTCGGTGACGCCGAACGACAAGACCGGCATCCTGGTAGCTACAATTCCGTTCTTTTTAAGCGTTTTAAAGAACACGTCGTTATCAGAGCCACTGATCGTATTAAATATAATATCCGGCTGCAGCTCCACAATATCCGCTACCAGATCGTCCATGTCAGCGGCCCCTAGCGGAAGATAGCGCTCGCCCACCGCTATTGCGCCATGCGCGCCCACCAGATCCTTGATAAGGATATGCAGCACCCGCGAAAAGAAATAGTCCGACCCTACCAGATAGACGCGCTTGCCATGCCTGGCCGGATCGGCCTCCTTGCCGAGATTTACCAGAGCCCAATGCACGGCAGGCATGACCAGCTGGTTGGGCACCGCGCCGCCGTAAATAATATTCCGCGACTGCTCCATGCCTTCATACCGTAGCGCATAGAAGAGCAGATGATTGTGTTCTTCGACGACGTGTTTCACTTTTTTCCGGCAGTCCGTTGTCCAGCATCCGAACAAGGCCTGTACGTGTTCTTCGGTAATCAGGCGCTCCGCCTCCTGAGCGCAGTATGCAGCGTCAGACCGGCAATCGGCCACCACAGCCTCGATCTTCTGTCCCCCGATACCGCCCGCCGCGTTTGCCTCTTCGATGGCGAGCTGGATCGCATCGATCAAGGGTTTTTCGTTCGCTGCCAGGGAACCCGACAGAGAGTGGAGCACACCGATCCTGATACTCAGCTTTCCGCTCGAGTAATGATGCCAGATCAGGATACCGCCGATCAGCAGGACGATCAGTAAAACAGACAGGCGCAATTTTCGGCTGTTATTCATTATTCCTTTTCGTGGATACAGATAATCACGAGGGCTCCATGGCGTCTATGTTTCTATCATAGACACAATAGCTGCGTTATGAAACAAGTCAATCTCTCATGATAAGTTCGGCCATGTGGGTCGTTGCAGGCAGACATGGGTCCGGTATCGCGATAAATTGTAGCGAAAATTGGCGAAGCACGCTGCGCCGTACGAAGTTTCGATGACCGGTCAAGGGGCATGAATGGCTTTCAAACGAGTGCCTTCAAATGAGCGGCTACGCTCCGCCCCAGCGCGGGCAAGGCATATCCCCCTTCCAGCGCGGATACGATGCGGCCGCCGGCATATTTTTGCGCAACCTCCCGGATCTTCTCCGTCACCCATGTGTAATCCGCCTCCACCAGCTTCAATGAAGCAAGCTCGTCATCCTTGTGTGCATCGAAACCGGCCGAGATAAACAGCATCTGCGGTTGGAATCTTTCCAGCGCAGGTAGCCAGAATTGGCTTACCGCTTCGCGGAATAGTTCGCCATCGCTACCGGCGCGCAGCGGAATATTGACCATATGTTCCGAGCGCCCCTTCACCCCGCTATATGGATACAAAGGGTGTTGGAAAGTGGAAACCATCATGACTCGCGGGTCATCCCGGAAAATATTCTCTGTGCCATTGCCATGATGCACATCGAAATCCACCACGGCGATACGCTCCAGGGCATGCGCCTCAATAGCATGCGCGACCCCTGCCGCGATATTGTTAAACAGGCAAAAGCCCATCGCGCGGTTGCGTTCCGCGTGATGTCCGGGCGGACGAATACTGCAGAAGGCATTTTCCACCTGCTTTCCGGCCACCAGATCCGTTGCCAGGATGACCGCCCCGACGGCACGATAAGCGGATTGCAGACTGTACCGGTTCATCGCCGTGTCTGCATCGAGATTCACGAGGCCCGCTGAAAGCGCCTGGCGCCCAGCGGCATCCAGCAACGCGATATACTCTGGCGCATGCGCCCGTTTCAGTTGCCCGAGGGTCGCTAGTGGTGCAAGATGGCGTTCCAGTTTATCCATCAGCCCAGAGCCGGCCAGCTCATCCTCAATCGCCTTGAGCCGCGCTGGAGACTCGGGATGGTGTAAACCCATATCGTGCAGCAGACAATCTGGGTGCGAAATGAAGGCGGTATGCATATCGAACTCCTTTTTATTCCCTGCCGCGCGCATGTTCTCTACTTTGACGCATTCTTCATGCCGTTGGCTTCTTACAAATTGGAAAGCAACATCCGGTCCGTGATAATCTCATAAAATAAGAACCTCGGAATAAATCCGCCATTACGCTCATTCGGCAACTGAACCGGCAGCCCAGCGGGCTTATTCAGAGGTCCACCAAAAATAAGGCGTTCGATGTCTCTTCTTCGACAACTCCGGTTGACGGTTATCCTGATTACCCTGGCAAGTTTCACAGGCAGCTTTGCCATAAGCCTGCTCAGTGCGCGAAGCTATCTGGAACAGCAACTCTATCGAAAAAATATTGATAGCGCCAATTCCCTTGCCCACTCGATCTCGCAACTGAGCAAGGATACGGTTACGATCGGTCTGCAGATCGGGGCACTTTTCGATAGCGGCCAATATGAGGCGGTCTCGATCACTTCGCCGGATGGCAGGGTGATTGCCGAACGGATACGGGATCGGAAAGACAGTACTGTTCCCGAGTGGTTTATCGACATCTTCCCCGTCAGCGCCGAAGCGGGCATCGCTCAGATTTCGGACGGCTGGATGCATTTCGGCGTCATCAAGGTTGCGGCTAACGCCCAGTTCGCCCATCAGGCTCTCTGGGATCAAACGGAAACGTTATTGATCTGGTTTCTGGCTGCGGGCATATTCTGCGGGCTCATCGGCATATTGATACTGCAACGTATCAAAAAGCCATTGGCGGCAATGGTCAAGCAAGCTGAAGCGATTACGGAACGGCGTTTTCTCACCATTTCCGATTCTCGCATACCTGAATTGCGCACCATCGCGCATGCGACGAATGACATGATAAGACGTTTGCATAACAGGGCCATAGAAGAAGCGTCCCGGATGGAGAGCGTGCGCAAGCTGATAAATTACGACCCTGTCACGGGCCTGGCCAATCGCGCCCATTTCATGAACCGGTTTCTCGAAATTCTGGACGGCAAAGAGGACGAAGGCGCCACTACGGATGGAAATGGTAAAGATACTGTTTCCGGCAGGGACAGCGAAGACATGTCGACGAACCAGGACGTCGAAGATGCGGCTTTGATCCATGATGGCAAAGATGCCGGCCCCGGCGGCGATGGGGGAGATACCGTTCCAAGCATCAATGATAAAGATATCGTAGCCGTAGCGAAGACGAAGCGCGCACAAGGCGTTCTTTTCCTGGTACGGATCAATAACCTGGAAGAGATCAACCAGAAGCTTGGCCGCGATGGAACAAACAGTCTGCTTCGTGAGGTCGGCAGGCTCATAGGCAACATTGCCGGCAGGGCTTGCGATAGCGAGATATCGGATCCACTGGCTGCGCGCCTGAACGGGTCGGATTTCGTCCTTGTCATTCCTGATATCGATGATACAAGCCAGATCGTAAATCAGTTGGCGATGGAATTGGCGGTATTGTCATCAAAAATCGACCGGGAGATAACCGACCTGTACCACATCGGTGCGGTTCGATACCAGGGTGGGGATAAGCTGGGCGAGCTGTTAGGCAACGCCGACCTGGCGCTGACCACCGCCGAGCGTACAGGTATCAATGCCTGGCATCTCATTGC
>JBDSOQ010000123.1:0-6791 GCA_039914755.1 Nitrosospira sp.
ACTACGTGCCCAATCTTACTATTGGTCCACTGGTATGCAGCGCGATCCGTCCCCTGACGGACGCGGTTATCGATGTGCATCTGATGGTCGAGCCGGTGGATCGTATTATTCCTGACTTCGCCAAGGCGGGCGCCAATATCATTTCGTTTCATCCGGAAGCCTCCCGCCATATTGATCGTACTATCGGACTTATCAAGGAACAGGGTTGCAAGGCGGGCCTGGTATTCAATCCTGCCACACCATTGAATTATCTGGACCATGTACTCGAAAAACTGGATCTGGTGCTGATAATGTCGGTCAATCCCGGTTTCGGCGGACAGCAATTCATTCCGGAAGCATTGGAAAAACTCAAGGCGGTGCGCAAGCGCATCGATGAGACGGGGAAGAAAATCCTGCTTGAAATCGATGGTGGGGTGAAGGTGGACAACATCGCCGAAATTGCTCGCGCGGGCGCGGATACTTTCGTTGCCGGTTCCGCTATTTACGGCGCAGGCAGGGACAGTGATCCGCATCGCTATGATTCGATAGTGGCCGCTTTACGCGCAGAGCTGGCAAAGGCCTGATAACAGCTTTTAAAGGCAGAAAAACCCGCTGAATGTTGGTCATGAATAGCCATTTTATTTCATTTCCTTCCTTCACTCTGAAAATGATCCACGCCCAGGATGCTTGCTGAGGCCGCGTGCCGAGGCTGCATTCTGGCTCTCGCACGGTTGACGATGGGTTATGCCCAGGCTGTGTGATCCTGTTCCAATCAGATTTTCAAGGGCGCACTCGAAATTCATGAGCTCCCGGCGTTTCCCCCAATATGATCATATCGACCAATAGGAATAATACTCGTGAATAAAAGTTTTTCTTCGACTGCGGATACTTCTGAAGTCGAAATAGAATTTCCCCTGCCAATCAAGGCAGTGATGATCGACCTGGACGGCACCCTTCTCGATACCGCGCGGGATTTGGCCACCGCTGCCAACATGATGCTGAGGGAGCTGGGCAAAGCGGAGCTTCCGCTGGAAACCATCCAGTCCTACATCGGCAAAGGCGTGGAGAAATTAGTGAAACGTTCCCTTACCGGAAGTATTGACGGCGAACCTGACGCAGAATTGCTTGGCAGAGCGATGCCGATATATGAGCGCGAATACGCGAGGGCGCTGTGCAATGACACGCAGGCCTATCCGGGCGTATTGGAAGGGTTGAACGCCTTGCGCGAAAGCGGGTTTGGTCTGGCTTGCGTTACCAACAAAGCTGAAGTCTTCACCTTGCCGCTGCTTCGTGCGACCGGATTATTCGGTTTTTTCGATATTATCGTTTCAGGCGATAGCCTTCCCAAAAAAAAACCCGACCCCATGCCTCTGCTGCATGCCTGCAAGCACTTTGGAATTCAGCCGCGTGAAATGCTGCTGATCGGGGACTCCCTGAACGATGCGCAAGCAGCGCGCGCGGCGGATTGCCGCATCTTCTGCGTGCCATACGGTTACAACGAAGGACGGGGTGTGCACGAACTCGATTGCGACGCAGTGGTTTCGTCGCTTTACGAGGCAACGAGGTTGATCCGGAAATTGTCATGATAGCCAAAAAAACCGAAATTGGAAGATGTGCAGGCAAAGCCTGGTGTCCCTGGCGCCAGGGCTTTGCCTGCTGGCGTATTTGATTCCGCTGCGCATTCTTTCTTTTTCTGTTTTTTGCGGAGTAGATCATGACGGAAGCTGAATTCGACGATCTTGCAATACAGGGCTACAACCGCATTCCAATAGTGCTGGAAACCGTTGCCGATCTAGACACCCCCCTGTCTGTCTATCTGAAGCTTGCCAATCGCCCGTATTCATATTTGCTGGAATCGGTGCAGGGCGGGGAACGTTTCGGGCGATATTCATTTATCGGCTTGCCGGCTTCGACCCGCATCGAGGCGCGTGGCAACCACATCAGCCTTATCCATAGCGCACGACGGCGGGAGATCGAGGTGGATGATCCGCTGTCGTTCGTGGAATCCTATCTGTCGGATTTCAAGGCGGCGCCATACGTCGCTTTACCGCGTTTCTGCGGGGGTCTCGCGGGTTACTTCGCATATGACACGGTGCGATATATCGAGCGCAAGCTGGCCGGTGATGTTCACCCCGGCGTCCGCCCCGATAGGCTCGATACGCCCGACATATTACTGCTGCTATCCGAAGAACTGGCGGTCGTGGATAACCTTTCCGGCAAACTCTACCTCATCGTTTACGCTGACCCGGGCGTGGCCGGCACATATCTCGCCGCCAGGAAACGCCTGAAAGAACTATTAGTGAATTTGCGCAAGCCTGTGGAGATTCCGGCGGAAGCGTCATACAAATCTGGTGAGGCTGTGTCGGAATTCAACGAAGCGGATTTTATTGCGGCAGTGGAGCGTGCCAAGCGTTATATTTTCGATGGCGACGTCATGCAGGTGGTGCTATCGCAGCGCACCAGCAAGCCTTATGGCGCTTCACCGCTGGCGCTTTACCGCGCGCTTCGCAGCCTCAATCCATCGCCGTATATGTTTTATTATCATCTCGGCGACTTTCACGTGGTAGGCGCCTCGCCTGAGATTCTGGTGCGGCTCGAAGGCGAAATCGTGACGGCGCGTCCCATCGCCGGTACCCGCCCGCGCGGAAAAACCGTACAGGAAGATGCGATGCTGGCAGCTGATCTGCTGGCCGACCCGAAAGAACGTGCGGAGCACGTGATGCTGATGGATCTGGGACGTAACGATGTCGGGCGCGTTGCGCAGACCGGCACGGTGAAAGTCACCGAGAACATGCAGATCGAGCGCTATTCCCACGTTATGCATATCGTTTCCAATGTGGAGGGCAAACTCAAGCCCGGCTTGAGTGCGATGGATGTACTGCGTGCCACCTTCCCGGCGGGAACCGTAAGTGGCGCCCCCAAGGTGCGGGCAATGGAAATTATCGATGAGCTGGAAGTTTCCAAGCGTGGAATTTATGCCGGCGCCGTCGGTTATCTGGGATTCAACGGTGATATGGATCTGGCTATTGCCATTCGTACCGGTATCGTCAAGGATGGTACGCTGTATGTACAGGCAGGTGCCGGTATCGTTGCCGATTCAGTGCCGCGAAGTGAATGGATAGAGACGCAAAACAAAGCCAGGGCGCTACTGCGTGCTGCGGAGATCGCAGAGGCGGGTCTGGATAGCAAGATTGAATAGAATGTGATGTCATCCGCCGCGCTACAGCGGATGACACTTGGACACTGGGGTGCGCTGCTGACGATCGAGATTGTTCATGTGCTTGCGGCAGAGCCATCGCAGTCAGGGTAGCGACGCAGGTAGAAGTGAGTCAAACTGACCTTCTCGTATTCCTACAGCACAATTAATCAGTTGCCGTCTCACCGTCTCTCATAAGCCCATTCCAGCAGCGCATCCATGGCGGGCTGAGCACCTCCCGACCTGGGATGGTTGACTAAAAAAACTACGACCACGCGCCTGCCTGATTTTTCAAGCACATAGCCGGCCATGGTTTTCACTCCTTCGAGCAAGCCGGTCTTGATATGGGCCTGGCCTGCCGTCGCGCTGCCGTTCAGCCGTTTCTTCATGGTGCCATCCACCGCCGCGATCGGGAGGGAGGAGATGAACTCGGGCATTGCCGGGCTTTGAAATGCCGCGATTAAAAGCTCCCCCAAGTGACGCGCACTGATGCGCTCGTTGCGGGATAACCCCGAGCCATTTTCCATGATCAGTTCAGGAAAACTCAGCCGTTTGGACGCGAGCCATCGTTGAATCGCCGTGTTTGACTTCGCCAGTGTCGCGCGCGATTTAACTTTACTCTCACCCGCACCGTTGGTTGCACTGATACCGCTGATACTTTCACCGGCGACGACACCTGTTGATGTGCCTCCAGGCATGTCGGTCGTGAGGCCGGTGGTCAGTCCGAGTGCAAGATACAGTTGCCGTGCGGCGGTATTGTTGCTGAATTTATTGATGTCGCGAACAATGTCCGTAAGCGGAGGGGATTGATGGATTTCGAGCGGCGGTATTCCTTCCGGCACCGTGCCCGCTCTTACCTTGCCACGAAATACCCCGCCCTGTTCCTCCCATAAGTGCCGAAAGAGGCTGAAGATATAGTGGGCGTTGTCGTGCACGCTGAGAAACAGGGTTTTTTCGCCGCAATCTCTGGAATAATTCCCGTTGAGTAAGACCGATACTCGACCGTTGTCCTTGACGGCGGTACGAATATCAGTACCGAGCGCGTCGCGCCATTCGCTGCATGGGCCATTGGTAAGCGTCAGGCTGTTTTGGAGGTCCAGCGAGGCCGGCAGTGGATCGACAACAATCCGAACGGTTTTGCTTCCAGGCTGAGGAATCAGGCGCAGTGCCAGCGTCCGGTAGTTTACCAGCAGCGCTTCGGGGAGTACGTTGTAAGCGCGGTAGGGCTTGCCATCGAAGGCTGCAGGGTCGCCGTTGGGCAGATCGAAATGACTGCTATCCAGTACCAGGTCACCGGTAATTTCGCGTAATCCCGTCTGGCGCAGACGCCGCGTGAGCAGCCAGAAATTTTCGAGATTCAGCTTGGGATCCCCGTAACCCTTGATCACCAGATCGCCGCGCAGCGCGCCATCCTCTACTATTCCATTGGCGTACGACTCCGTGTTCCAGGTATAAGCCGGACCCAGCAACTCCAACCCGGCGAAAGTAGTGACAAGCTTCATCACCGATGCAGGATTCATCGCCGCGTTGCCATTAACGGTGAGCAGCGGCTTGCTCGCGCCGATTTCGTGAACGTAAACACCAATTGCCGACTCGGGGATTCGTGCTTGCTTAAGTGCTCTATCGACCGATGCCGGCAGATTGTGCGACTGAGACGACGCGGCCAGCGGCACGGCGGTCGATATGAAACACAGGGCAGCAAGTACACGCTGATGCAGAATTTTCATTTATCTACGCATGAGAGAGCGATTTGCATACATAGTGTTCATAGTGTTTATTGCTTGCGCCGATTTTTACCATGAAGCAAGTGCCCGCAAGGTTCCTGCTACCAGCAAATCCATTTCCTGTTCGTCAATCGTATACGGCGGCATGAAATAGACGGTGTTTCCAAGCGGACGCAACGATAACTCCTGCTTGAGAGCCGCCTGAAAAAATTTTCCGGAAAAATCCGGGTCGGGCGTCTCGACGTCGAATGCCCAGATCATGCCGCAGTTACGAAAGTGTTTCACCCCTGGATAGAACGTGATCGGCTGTGCCGCATGGTTGAGATAGCTGGCCTTGGCGCAGTTGGCCTCAATGACCTTATCCTGTTCGAAAATATCCAGCGTAGCCAGCGCGGCGCGGCAGGCAAGCGCATTACCCGCATGAGTATGGGAATGCAGAAAACCGAGCGCAGGCTTATCGTGATAAAAAGCGTTATAAACCACGTCAGTGGTCATCACCACCGATAGGGGCAAATAACCTGCGCTCAAGCCCTTTCCGAGACACAACAGATCCGGAACGATATCGGCCTGTTCGCAGGCAAACAGGGTTCCGGTCCTGCCAAAACCAACCGCGATTTCATCGGCAATCATATGTACTTTGTACCTATCGCATAGTGCTCGCGCGCGCTTCAGGTAATCGGGATGATACATACCCATTCCCGCTGCCCCCTGTACGAGCGGTTCGACAATAAGTGCCGCGGTCTCGGCATGGTGTTGTGCAAGGTAGGCTTCAAGTGCGGCAGCGGCGCGTAGCGCATAATCGCTGCGGGATTCCCCCTCAGCTGCGTAACGCCAATCCGGGGTTGGAACGTGCGCACTCTTGCGCAATAGCGGGGCGTAGATATCCTTGAACAGCGCCACATCGGTGACTGAAAGCGCCCCCAGCGTCTCGCCGTGATAATCGTTCTGCAAGCTTACGAAGCGATTTTTTTCGGGATGGCCCATGTTGTGCCAGTAATGGAAGCTCATCTTCAGCGCGATTTCCACTGCGGATGCGCCATCGCTGCTGTAGAAACAATGGCCGAGCTTTTCCGATGTCAGTTTGCGCAGCCGTTCCGACAGTTCCACTACCGATTCATGCGTGAAACCTGCAAGCATGACATGTTCCAGCTTATCAAGCTGGTCACGGATGGCGGCATTGATGCGAGGGTTGGCATGACCGAACAGATTGACCCACCAGGAACCGATAGCGTCGAGGTAGCGTCTGCCCCCACTGTCGTAAAGCCACACACCTTGACCTCGGACGATTGGGATGAGCGGCATCGATTCATGCTGTTTCATCTGGGTGCACGGGTGCCACACTGTCTTTAAACTGCGTTCCTGCAAGTATTTATTGTTCATCTACTTGAAATTCACCCTCATAGACCATATTATTAGCACTCGTTAGCAGTGAGTGCTAACAGATTTGTGATAAATCCAAGGATCAGGCCGTCAATACGGTTTTTCCCAGATTTCGTCGTTTTGATTTTTTAAAACAGGAGAAAGAAAACATGCAGATTCGTCCATTACACGACCGCGTCATTGTCAAGCGGCTGGAAGAAGAACGCAAGACCGCATCCGGTATTGTCATTCCGGACAGTGCCGCGGAGAAGCCCGATCAAGGCGAAATTGTCGCGGTCGGCAAAGGCAAGGTCGGCGACGATGGCACCATCCGTGCGTTGGAAGTCAAAGTCGGCGATAAAGTGCTGTTTGGCAAATATTCCGGACAAACGGTAAAAGTATCCGGAGACGAACTTCTCGTGATGCGCGAAGAAGACATCATGGGCGTTATCGAAGGTTAATTTTTACCTTACACAACATTTTCTGGAATTAGGAGAAAAAGATTATGGCAGCAAAAGACGTAAAATTCGGCG
>JBDSOQ010000021.1:0-2427 GCA_039914755.1 Nitrosospira sp.
CGAGGGTTGGGGGTCGAAGGCGAAGCCGGATGCCCTATACCCTCCGCCCGCATCGCGTACCGTGAAGATTCGCTCCCCATCGATGTATAGTTCAGTCCCCTCAGCGCCTGCTTCGTCTTCTCTGATCCCTGCCGTAGCTCTCGCGGTAGAAGCCTCCGCTCCGGTTCGAAGGATAATCTCCCGGCCCTTATAGGTTTCACGTTGCTCCGCCATTTTTCCCCCTCGCAAATATGAGTTCCAAACAAATCAAAAACCCAACACGTCACATGAGCTGGTTACTTTTAATATAGGTCATCTCATTGAAAATGCCAGGAAAGCTGATGCGCCGAATCGCGCCAGATCAAATATAACCGGAAAATATTCCAGGAAATAACGTTGCGCTGATAAAAGTTACCCAAAAGGAGACCACAATATGGAAAAGTCCGCGATGCGAATATTTTGAAACGATTAAAACGTTAAATTTTTAACACATGACAATACAAACGAATACGACCAGGGTGAATACTTCACCGATCCGACTGGTGATTCACGGGGGCGCCGGTACCATTACGCGCAGCAAGCTGACAAAGGAACTCGAGCGGGCTTATACACAGGTGCTTGCGCAATCGCTGACCGCCGGCTACGCAGTGCTTGAAGCGGGTGGCAGAAGCATCGATGCCGTGATCGCAGCGATCGTAGTGATGGAAGATTCGCCTTTATTCAATGCCGGCAAAGGGGCGGTATTCAGTAATGCCGGACGCATTGAACTGGATGCATCCATCATGGATGGTTCCACACGCATGGCAGGTTCTGTCGCCGCGGTGACGACAATACGCAACCCCATCCGCGCTGCGCACGCCGTGATGACGAAAAGTGCGCATGTGATGCTGATGGGCCAGGGCGCCGATGCCTTTGCCGCCGAGATGGGCCTGGAGATCGTTGATCCTTCCTATTTCCACACCCAATTCCGCTGGAATCAGTTGCAAAAAGCCATTGCCGAAGAACGCCTGATGCAGGACCATGACGTGGTTCCCGATACGCCGCAGCCCCAGACAGACGAAAAGACGGGCGAAAAGGTGGATGAAAAGCGTGGAACGGTGGGGGCCGTGGCGCTGGATCGTCACGGCAATCTCGCCGCCGGCACATCAACCGGTGGGATTACCAACAAGCGCTTCGGACGCGTAGGGGATTCTCCCGTCATCGGCGCCGGAACCTACGCGGACAATCGCTCGGTTGCGGTATCCGCGACTGGCAACGGAGAAATATTCATTCGTACCGTTGCTGCGTTCAATACGGCAGCACAGGTACGGTTGCAGCATATTCCGATTATCGAGGCAGCGGAAAATACGCTGGCGGAAATCGCCGCCATCGGCGGTGATGGCGGTTTGATCGTGCTGGATGCAAAAGGTAATCATGCAATGCGTTTCAACACCAGGGGCATGTACCGCGGTACTATCGGCAGCGACGGCATCGTGCAAGTGGGCAACGCCGCCGATGATAAAGCAGTATCCATGCCCAGCTCACACGATACTCGATAAAACTGGACCGCCTGCGGTCAGCCGAAAGGGATGAGCCGAAAGGCAACCTTCTCAACAGATTTGTGGATAACAACGCCAAAGAACTGAAGATTAGTTTTATCGCCACTTTACCCGGACAGGAATTCCACCCTTGGGCCGCAGGGTTACTGCCATTTCAATCTCGACGTCATCCGTGCTGAGCAACTGTAAATCACAGTGCTGAACTATCATGCTTAGCAAGAGCTGGCTTTCCAATAATGCAAAATGACTACCGATGCAGATGCGTTCGCCTGTCCCGAAAGGCATAAACGAAAACCTGCGATTTTCAGGTATTAAAAACCGTTCAGGATCAAACTGCTCCGGTTGTGGCCAAAAGTCAGCGTGATGATGAAGATTGAAAATGCTGAATATCGCAAGTCTGCCAGCCTTCAAGAAATAGCCATCAACCTCCGTATCCTTATTGACTCTACGCAGCATAATGCCAGCAGGTGGACGAAAGCGCATCGATTCATTGAGTACGGCTTTGGTATAAACAAGCTGCTGCAGATCTGCCGCATCCGGTACTTTTCCTTGCAGCAAGCCGTCAAGTTCCTGGCGCAGCTTAGCGAGTACGTTTGGGTGCCGGGCTAGTAAATATAAGGTCCAGCTCAGCAGATTGGCGGTGGTTTCATGGCCCGCACCAAAAATGGTAATGACTTCATCCCGAAGCTGTCTGTCGGTCATCTTTTCACCACTCTCGTCATCGCTTGCTTTTAACAGCATATCCAGCAAATCGTTGTGCGTGGATGGCGTAGCGCGGCGTTGATCGATGATTCCGTAAATGACGCCATCGATTATTTCCAATGCCTGTTTGAATTTTTGATTGGCCGGGGTGGGTACATACAACGGGAGCATCAAAGGATTCACGATGGTTTTAGCGGCGTACCTGAGC
>JBDSOQ010000140.1:0-2011 GCA_039914755.1 Nitrosospira sp.
TAATCATGTGAGGCACAGCAGCGTGACGGGAGGGCAATACATTGACGATAATCCATGCGGTTGTCCGCGCGGCGGGCCCTGGTGATGTTGGACGCATATTGGCGGAGTATCGCGAAGCGATTAAAAATCTTCCACTGGAAGAATCGGCCAACCTACTGTCGCGGCCCTACGACGAATTCAAGGCAGCCGTTGAGAACGGGCTATTTTTCGTTATAGAGAATGCTGTCGGCAATTTCATGGCGGGCGCAGGCGTATTCGATCTTGCAAACCCAACCGAGAAAGAGCTGGGGATGTGCTACGTGAAAAAAGAGTGGAGAGGCTTCGGGCTGCAAACGCTTCTTTTGCAGGTCAGGGTTTGCGCCGCGACGCTCGGTCAAGTTCCCGAGAAAAACGGGAGCCACAGCACGAGCAAAAACTATGCAGCCTTAATTGCTGGCGTCAAGCCGGCAAATGCTCACTCGGCCGCAAACACGACGGAACTCGGATTTGAACCGCTCGCCGTACCCTCCGCTGCGCTGTTCGCCGCATGCGCATCCTGCCGAACTCCACCGGCCCCGAGTTCGGGGAGGAAATGCTGCTGTGATTTCTTCTATCTTTCCGATGACAGGCGAGCTGAAGCCATAGAGAAAAGCTTGCAAATGGAAAACTGGAGCAGGACGAGAAACGGCAATCAGCTCATCGTCATATCGAGAATCCGCCATTTACAGGATCCCGATTTCCGAAGCGCGTTGCAGGATATCGTGCATGAGCTACGGCACGAGATGACCGACGAAGGGGTATCGACGGCCGACCATTAATAATAAATACCGCCGGGGCTCATCGCTTCTATAGGATGACCTTGAGGACTTGTACCGTGCAAGCGACGGGTAATAAAGTGTAGGGCGACAATAAGCGAAGCGCATTGCGCCGTATGGAGACTTCTTCAATCCCCCTGATCACATCGAGTAATCAACAGTCAGCATCTCCAAGAGGTGCCCGTTGAGATCTTTGAGGACTTGTACCGTGCAAGCGACGGGCAATAAAGTGTAGGGCGACAATAAGCGAAGCGCATTGCGCCGTATGGAGACGCATCTGGAACTGTCAAAGAATCCTTGACAGTTGGAGCGACAATAAGCGAAGCGCATTGCGCCGTATGGAAGCGCCTTCAACCCTTCCGATCACATCGCGTAATCAACGGTCAGCATCTCCAGGAGATGCCCGCTGGGATCGCGGAAATAAACGCCGCGCCCGCCATCATTGTGATTGATACGCATGTTTTCCGGCTCAAAGGGACCACTGCCATACTTGATATTTTCGGCTTTGATGCGTCCGAATATCTCGTCGAATTCCTGCTCGCTAACCTTGAATGCATAATGATGAGATTCGAATTTCTCCCTGTTGTCGAAATCCAGGGATAGCGTGTCGTTCACTTTCACAACAATGAAATGCGAGAACTCGCCAGAATAGTGGAAACCGAATATTCTCGAATAGAACCTCGCCGACTCGGTCTTGTCATGCGAAGGCACAATGGTATGATTAAGCGTGATTGTCATTTGTAAGACCCCCATTCAAATAGACAACGCAAGAATCTCACCTTACCCGCATCCGTCGCAGGTATCAAGCGAGCTTCGAAACACATCCATGCATGCAGGGATCAGGCTGAGCTTGCATTGCAAGCCAACTCCTCAATAAGAGAATTCGAAAAACTTCAGGGTCTTCTCTCCCGATCCGCTTTGTTGCTGCGCGAAACAGAAAACATCAACCAGATTCCGCCGACCGTCGCAAACAGATAGCCGAGCAGTCCGAAGAAGGGCAATCCCAATAAGGTGGGACCCCCCGATACAGTCATGACGATGGACGAGCCAACGATAATCGCCGCCACGACGATACCGACCGTGAGCCGGCTGGCGGCGCCGTCCAGCTGGGCGCCCAGATGCTTGAGAGGCAAAACGTCAACCTGGATATCCAGTTTGCCGCGGCGCGCGGTGCGCAGCAGCCGGGAAAGATCTCGAGGTATATCCGCTATCAGGCT
>JBDSOQ010000032.1:0-16175 GCA_039914755.1 Nitrosospira sp.
CTTGAGGGTTTGCTACCCTGCCCCCCAGTATCTATAATTGCACCGCGCCGGCATAGCTCAGTTGGTAGAGCAGCTGATTTGTAATCAGAAGGTCCCGAGTTCGACTCTTGGTGTCGGCACCAATAAACCACCACCTACTGATAGTAGGTGGGTTAGCGCAGCTTTGATGCAGACGACTAAAGTCGTCTAACCGCATCAAGCTAAACGCGCATGAGTCAACACACTTAAATCAAAGTCACCGTCTAAAGACGGTGGTTTTAACCTAATCTATTGAGATAAAAACAAAGGTTTATCTTTCCCTTCAATCTGAGCATGTCTATGCTGCGGCACCCGCTCTTACCATCGGTTTCATACCTGTAACATGTTACAGCTATTCAGAGATGTCGCTGCATGATCTAATCGTGCTGCCCTTCAACTGGTGAGTTTTCACTTTTTCGTGCGGTAAAGTCGTTTCTCGCCTTGGCAGAGAGGAATCACAGATGCTCATATTTTTGCTATCAGATGGCTGCTTTATCTAAGGTTGCGCCGAATGCGCGCTCATAGAGTCATACTGTATGCGCCGTTTCGTTATTGGCATACTACCCAATATAGGCATGTGCCTGAAGCCGGTCCAGTGTATAGAACCGAAATCCGGTCGCAAAACCCTGGGATCTCTAGTCCAATCAGTTGAACCGCATATCTTAATTATGGAAACCAGTGATCTGCCGCGACATCAGTTGATTAAAAGTCTCAACGCAAAGCATACCGAGGGAATTGCCGAGGCCGCAATTATCTTATGGGAGCATCTGGCAATCCAAATCATTTCGATCGTAGGTGAAGATGGCTTCAATGCCCTGTACGTGAGAAGCATATTCCTGAACCGACGTACATTTCCCTGGCTTCCTACGAACTCTCTTCCACCACAGACCGATCACCCATTCGTGGATTTAAAAATGAGCTTTGAAGGACGGCCCCCTGCGCAAGCCAGCGAAGCAAATAGTCTGTTATTGATTACTTTAACCGACGTTCTGGCCTCTTTAATTGGCGAGCAGTTAATCAACCGTATTCTAATTTTGGCTTGGGGCGCTGAAATTTCGAATGCGACTAGAGAGGAGTTCAAAAATGAGTGAAGGGCTGAACATACGTCGTCTGGCGACGGGCGTACCTGGCCTGGACAGCCTGTTGGGCGGAGGCCTGCCGGAATTTTCGTTTAACTTGATAGCAGGTACGCCAGGAAGTGGAAAAACAACTCTCGCTCATCAAATCATGTTTTCGTTGGCAACACCGAATAGCCGGGCGCTGTTCTTCACGGTACTCGGCGAACCTGCTTTAAAAATGCTTCGTTACCAACAACAGTTTACGTTTTTTGATATCAATAAAATTGAGGAATCCGTTCGCTTCATCAATTTGTCTGCCGATCTCATGGAGGGAAATTTTGACCGCGTATTAGTACGCATTGTGGAAGAAGTGAGAAATTTTGCTCCCAGCCTGGTATTTGTCGATTCTTTTCGATCCGTGGTACAGGCAGCGAAGCGCGGCGAACAAAGCGTGTTCGAACTGCACCGGTTTATCCAGCAACTGGGCATGCAAATGACGACCTGGCAGGCAACGACATTTTTAATCGGCGAATACCTGTCGCCGGAATCAGAGTCAAGCCCGATCTTTACAGTGGCGGATGGCATTCTTTGGCTTTCGCAGAACATGCATCGGAATTCAATGGTACGCAAAATGCAAGTGATCAAAATACGTGGTCAAGCTCAGGCACTGGGTTTGCATACGTTTCGAATCAGCCATAAAGGAATCGAGGTTTTTCCCCGTGCAATTATCGAACAAGGCACAACGGTTGAGCCCATGTCCGTTGGCGAGCAACGGCTTTTTCTGGGAATACCTGGCCTCGATGAAATGCTGGGTGGCGGCTTGCCAGCGGGATATTCGCTACTCGTGGTCGGGCCATCCGGTTCTGGAAAAACAATAATGGCGACGGAATTTCTCAGCGAAGGTGTGCGCAGAGGAGAGCCAGGTGTCATTGCGGCGTTTGAGAAAAGCCCAAGCCAGTTACTGAGCAGCAAGCTGTCTGCCTTGGTGAAGAGTGGGCAAGTTGGGGTGATTAACACGCGTTCCCTGGATTTGTCGATTGACGAAACTTTGCAGGATTTGATTGAAATGATCAATAAAATGCGGGCAAAGCGTCTTGTTATTGACTCGTTGTCCGGGTTTGAGCTGGCGCTGGCACCCGAATTTAGCGAAGACTTTCGCGGATCGCTGTACAGGATGATTGCTCAACTTACTAACATGGGCGTGACCATATTAATGACGTCTGAACTGGAAGATCGTTACACCGATTTGCGTTTCAGCCCGTTTGGAAGTGCTTTTCTCGCTGACGCGATTATCGTGCAGCGGTATGTCGAAATCGAAGGCCAGCTCAAGCGCGTCTTCTCAGTCGTTAAAGTCCGTGGCAGCGATCACAGTAAGGACGTTCGATTATTCGATATTACAGACAAGGGCATCATTATCGGTGGGGCCTTGTCCGGGTACGCCGGCATCCTGTCGGGCAAACCAACCATCAGCCCTGGCCAGGGATCAGGTGATTAAAGGTGGCAATGAGCGGAAATGACAATGACCACGCTTCTGATCCCTACGAATCGGATCAACCGGATTTTTCAAGCCAACATAAAGACAGGTTGACAGCTTTTCGGGAAAAGGATGTGCCACACAGGGAAAGCGCTGCCATTGACGATGAGGCAGCTGTTCTGCGGCGCGAAAATTCCGCTACCGCACGGGAAGATGCCGCGCTTTTCCGTGAAAATGCCGCTGACTTGCGCGAAGATGCCGCCCACCTGCGCGAGGGAGCAGCACAAATACGGGAAGGGGAAGCTCATGCACGAGAAAGCGCGGCTACCCTGCGTGAGCGGGTAATTCGCGCCGCGGATGCGGTACAGGCAAAAAGGTCCGAAGATCGCATGAGGATGATGCGGGACGCGAACGCACAGCTGGTAATCTCTGGAATTGAAGCACATAAAATGACCCAGCAAGTCGAAACTGCTAAAGCTCAGCTGGATCATCTAGCTCATCATGATGTTCTTACCGGTTTACCTAATCGAATGCTCCTGCAGGACCGGCTTAGCCATGAGATTGAACTGGCCCGTCGCCAAGGTCGGCAATTTGCAATGCTATTCATGGATCTGGATCGATTTAAACACATCAACGATTCCTTGGGGCACGCGGTTGGCGACCAACTGCTGCAGTCGGTTGCCCGCCGCCTGGTGCGTTGTATGCGCCTTTCGGATACCGTCAGTCGCCAGGGTGGTGACGAATTCGTGGTGCTGCTTTCTACTATCAAGCATCCCGACGACGCGGCAATCAGCGCACAAAAGATACTTGCTGCGCTAGCTGTTCCACACCTCATCGGCGAACTTGAGCTCCACGTGTCGGTAAGCATTGGCATCAGCATTTACCCGGACGACGGGCAGGATGCGGAAGCTTTGACCAAAAGTGCGGACACGGCGATGTACCATGCCAAGGAAAATGGACGCGATAATTACAAATTCTTCGAGCAGGCCATGAATATTCGGGCCGTTCAGCGTCAGTCGATCGAGAGCGGTCTGCGCCGAGCACTGGAACGGCAGGAATTCGTGCTGCACTATCAGCCGAAAATAAATCTTCACAGCAACTTGATTGTCGGCGTCGAGGCGCTTATTCGCTGGCAGCATCCGGAATGGGGGCTGATGCCGCCCTTGCAGTTCTTACCCATCGCCGAAGATTGCGGGCTGATCCTGCCAATTGGCCGATGGGTTCTGCGCGAAGCCTGTCTTCAGGCCCAGGCCTGGGTACGGGCCGGCTTGCGGCCGATCACCATTGCAGTCAATACGTCTGCACTCGAATTCAACGCCACGGATTTTCTGGAAAATATACGCGCGACCCTTGACGATACAGGTTTGGAGCCGCGCTATCTGGAGCTCGAACTGACCGAAAGCGTCCTGATGCGGGATGCCGAGTTTACCGATTCCGTGCTGCATGGGCTCGCGGATTTGGGCGTCAAGCTCGCGATCGATGACTTCGGCACGGGCTATTCCAGCCTCAGCTATTTGAGGCAGTTTCCGATCGATACCCTGAAGATCGACCAGTCGTTCGTGAGCCGAATTACCAGCAGCCCGGACGATGCCACCATTGTCAGCGCCGTGATCAACATGAGCAAAAGCCTCAAGCTGCGCGTCATCGCGGAAGGCGTGGAAACAGCAGAACAGCGTACATTTCTTCTGGCTCAGCATTGCGATGAAGGCCAAGGCTACTATTTCAGCCATCCAGTAGCGGCAGAGGCACTCGCCACCTTATTGCAAACCGGTATTAAACCTGCCTCTCACATTTGACAACTAAAACTTTTCGCTTCTGATTTAGCTGGGCATGAGCCGTATTTAGGTGCCGACGAATCGGCTCGCCCGCCCCTTTGAGAATCTATAGGGCCATAGAGAATCCATAGGCCAAATTCGATTGATCCTGAATTGCCCCGGCCGCCTATCCCCACCCTGGGCGTAGGCTCTACGCCTCTTCAATTTCTCTTGAATACTTTGCTTGAACCGGTCGTTTCCCAATAAGCGTGCCATTTGCAATCCTCTGACTCAGGAAAGCACCTACTACACCGCGTCGTTATCTTATAATCATCGACTCTGACCCCATTGATTGCATTGATTGCGTACGTAACTTGCAGACCTCTTCCTTCCCATTGATGTCCTGCAATTTGTAGCTGAGCTTCATGCGCGTGCCAGAGGGGTCGTCCGTGGGGTCAGACTTAGCCTGCCCCCACGGACCGGCCTACAGAGCTATTTAATTCATCAATGTCGGCGAAAGAATATCCCTTCTCGCCGGTTTGACGGTCAATTACTGCTATTACTTAGCGCTCGGCCAGGGTAATCGCCCCTAACCCGCCGAGCGAGCAGTTTTCCGTCGTACCATAAGACTTATCAGACCGAGCCCGGCCATAAACATGGCATAGGCTTCCGTTTCGGGCACCGGAGATATCGAGACGGCGTCAAGATCGAAACCTTTGCTTGCGCCGAGTTCGTCGCGACCACCGATTCCAACCTTCGTAAATGAAGTACCGCCTATGTCCGCAAGCGCCGTTGCATAACTGGACAAGTTGAACGATGTGGCATCGCTGGCGCCGCGCGTGAACGTAAACTGGACGTTGCCCCCATTGTTCGCCCACAAAAATACTTGAGCGCTTTCCCGGCTGTCTCCTGTTTCCCAGATCTTAAGCAGTGTGTTGGGGTCGAAGTTCGAGCCAAAACTCACTTCGACGTAGGCGCCGGGAAAAGGTGTTCCAGACGGCGTATCCAACACACCCGGCAGACTTAGAAACCGGTTATCCGGAGCTCCCAGGACGGATGCCCTTGCGGTTGCTTCATCAAAGGCTTCTGGAAACGTACCAGTAAGTGAACCACCATAGAAACCCGAAAAATCGCCAGGAACAAAACCTCGCGTAAGGGTCTCCGTTGAAGTTGCAAATGTTTCAGCCTGCACCGCCGGCGACATAACAATAGCGGCGGCTGCCAGAGCGACCAAGTATCTAGTAATCATTGATTTCTCCCTGAATTAAAGTTTTTGTCTTGTTTTTGTCACATGATTCACCGGCACAACATTAACTATAACTCACGAATGGGAAAATGCAGGAGTTGATCTTAACCCGCGAATTGCGCCTATTAAATGTTAACCGAAAGGCAAAATCTATCAAAAATCTATAGAAAAATCTATAGGGTCGGACTCGATTGACCTATCAAGTCTGACCACTACTGTTTCGCGTGGTGTCAACACCATAAAATAAAAATGACTTAGAAGGATTTCCTTTGAGTCATTTTTATTGTTTTAGCACAGCGCGGACTATCCAAATGATACCGAAGCCGTCATTCCGATCTAAAGCTGCTTTTCTAGCGCTTAACCAGGATTTCATCTACTAATGGGGCTGATGCAACCGTAAAAGCCGAATTTTCTATATCGTCAGTACAAAACCAATGATAACTCCCACTATGATTTTTGCCAGTATATTGTCTTTTAGCCAAGCCTCGACCTTTTGGGTGAAAACGGAACGATTTTTTTCCGACAGGACCGAATCAAGTACCTTGCCTGGCCATGCCATATCGTCAGGCTGACAGTCCCGTTCCTCTGGTTTACCAAAATTCCTTACTAAATACACTGCCAATCGCTCGGCGATCCAGCCCGACGCATATAATGCCGACGCAACAAGAAGAAAGTAGGGAAGCGCGATAAGGAACTTGATGGACTTGTCCGCATATTGTTCCATCAAGGGATAACCAAAACTATTCAGCGAGATAAAAATCACCCATAACATCGGGAGAAATAAACAAATCATCAGAACATGAAAAAAAGCCTGTTTCATAGCTCCCCCTTTCTCTTTTGGACTCTAAACAAGTATCAAAGAATTGTTACTTCAGGAATAGCCTAGCAAGTCAGCCGAATTCATCAATTACGAACACGTCTCATGGCTGAATGTTACGTCCCGTATGATTACGAGCCGTACACGCAGCCTTGCGGTTCCCATATGTTATGCACTAGACTGCCATAAGACATGTGAAGAAGACGTCACATAAATGTGATTAACTTGTTAACAATTGAAATTAATTGGCAAATGGAAGGAAGACATGATTGTCTGAGGTGCAGGCCGGTTTTTGCGAGCTGCCTGGTTAATCGCGCTTGGCTAGCGCTTGCTTGATCTGCTCTAAATCCTGCTGAATTTGCTCCACTGATGCAGCCAGATAGATAAGGCCAAGGTAAAGATTATATTTTTCCGGCTGGGCTTGCTCGTCACCATACAAATTAAGATTTTCCACAAACATTCTTTTCGCATCTGAGGCAACTGACATATCAGGTCTCCGGTACTATGAGTAGCTGACGGGTTTGAGGTTCAATTCAAGACCTGGCAATGACTCACCCGCCAAATGATCTATCCTGTCGCTTGAACCAGGACAAGGCATTCTCAAAATGCTGAGGCTGGAAATCCGGCCAGTATTCGTCCCGGATATAGAAATCGGCGTAAACCGATTGTACCGGCAGGAAGCCGCTCAGGCGACGCCCTCCTCCCCATCTCACAATGAGGTCCAGGCGTGAAACGTCGTTTGAACGCAAATTGCCATCTTTAAGGCCTCCCAGATCCCATTCCCAGCCATAGTTAATAAGTAAATTGACTTTCATGCCCGTACCTTGACGCGTCCTGAATTCTTCCAGCACGGTGGGAAACTGCGCTGAAGTCTCATCGCCTACAACAAGCAGGGCCGCTCCCCTGCGTGCAATTTCAAAAGCAAATGCCACGGACGCATCGGTAAAAGCAAGTTTCTGAGCCTTGGGCCGTTTGGTATTGTCTTGCGTAAAACAATAAATAGACGCTTCATCTATTCCGCGATCTTTGCATATTTCGTATAAGGCAAGTCCCGGATCGATGCCGCAACCATACCCATCCTCTTTAGGCAGGCCGCGATGCTGGGCCCAGCGGCGATTACCATCGGGAATGAAGCCGATATGACGTGGCGTACGGTTTTTTGCCATTTATATCCTTATACAAAACATTCGAGATCGCGCGGCAGGGCGCTGAAATTATATCTTTTTTTTCGCTTCCTCTGCCAGATACAGCCAGGTATCGATCACTGTATCAGGATTCAGCGACAGGCTTTCGATGCCCTCTTCCATCAGCCATCGCGCCAAATCCGGATGATCGGATGGGCCTTGGCCGCATATCCCCACGTATTTATTCGCTCTACGGCATGCCTGAATAGCCATCCGCAGCAGCGCTTTCACCGCCGGGTCACGCTCGTCGAAGGATTCGGCGACGAGGCTGGAATCGCGGTCCAACCCAAGAGTGAGCTGTGTAAGATCATTGGACCCAATGGAAAAACCATCGAAGTACGCCAGGAACTGATCCGCCAGTAGCGCATTGGAGGGAATTTCACACATCATGATCAGCCGCAACCCGTTCTCGCCGCGCTTCAATCCGTTCTCTTCAAGTAGCTCTATCACTCGCCTGGCTTCAGCCAGCGTCCGCACGAAGGGCACCATGATTTCCAGATTGGTAAGACCCATTTCAATTCGCGCTTTTTTCAATGCGCGGCATTCCAGTTCGAAGCAGTCACGAAAATCTGCTGCGACATAGCGCGAAGCGCCGCGAAAGCCCAGCATGGGGTTTTCCTCAGTGGGCTCATACTGTTGCCCGCCAATGAGGCTGGAATATTCGTTGGACTTGAAATCGGACAGGCGCACAATGACGGGTTTGGGGAAAAACGCGGCGCCCAGCATGGCGACGCCCTCGGTCAATTTCTCCACATAGAAGCTGACCGGATCGGCGTAACCTGCGCTTTGGCTTTCCACTTGCTGTTTCAAGTCCCGTGGAAGATCGGGATAATGCAGCACCGCTTTGGGATGTATGCCGATCATGCGAGCGATGATGAACTCCAGCCGCGCGAGCCCTACTCCATCATTCGGCAATCGCTGAAATCCAAATGCCAGTTCGGGGTTGCCTACATTCATGGTGATCTTGACCGGCGGCTTCGGCATGCTTTTGAGCGCGAGATCGGTTACTTCAATTTCCAGGATACCGCGGTAGATATGGCCGGTGTCGCCCTCCGTGCAGGATACCGTGACCATCTCGTTTTCCGTCAATAAACCGGTCGCGTTACCACAGCCCACCACCGCCGGAATGCCCAACTCACGCGCAATGATGGCGGCATGGCAGGTCCGGCCACCGCGATTGGTCACAATGGCCGAAGCGCGCTTCATTACAGGTTCCCAATCGGGGTCGGTCATGTCGGTCACCAGAACGTCACCTTCCCGCACGCGCGACATTTCGCTGGCGTTCAGGATCAGGCGCACCGGTCCACTACCTATCTTCTGGCCGATGGCTCGCCCTGAAGCCAGTACATCCGACTTTCCCTTCAAACGATAGCGCCGCAGCGTATCCACCCCGGCCCGCGCCTGCACTGTCTCGGGCCGAGCCTGCAATATATAGAGCTTGCCGTCCAGGCCGTCCTTGCCCCATTCGATATCCATCGGCCTCTGATAATGCCGCTCGATGACAACCGCGTGACCGGCCAACTCCTCCACCTCCGCATCGGTAATGGAAAACTTCCCGCGCTCGACCTCTTCCACATCCAGGGTTTCCACCGAATGGCCGGTGTCCTTGCCTGTTGCAAACTGCATCTTGATAAGCTTGGAGCCAAGGTTGCGCCTTAGAATTGCAGGTTTGCCTTGCGCCAGCGTACGTTTATAAACGTAGAATTCGTCCGGATTCACCGCGCCTTGGACCACGGTTTCGCCGAGTCCATAAGAGGCCGTGATGAAAACCACCTTATCAAAACCGGATTCGGTATCCAGCGTGAACATCACGCCGGCGGCGCCGATATCGCTGCGAACCATCCGCTGCACGCCGACGGATAGCGCCACTTCGGAATGGATAAAACCCTTGTGTACGCGATAAGAAATAGCACGGTCGTTGTAAAGTGACGCAAACACGTCCCTGACCGCCTTCAGCAAATTATCCAATCCATGGATATTAAGAAAGGTTTCCTGCTGTCCCGCAAATGAAGCGTCTGCCAGATCCTCAGCGGTTGCCGAGGAACGCACTGCAACGGAGATCTCGCTCCCCCCCGCATCGCGCAGTATTTTGTCGTAAGCGACCGAAATTTCCTTTTGCAGACGCGGTGGTATCGGCGTGTCGATTATCCAGCCACGGACCTGCGCGCCAGCTGCTGCCAGCGCCTTGATATCTCCGACATCAAGCGCTGAAAGCCTCTTTTCGATACGCTGCGTCAGTCCGCCTTGATCCAGAAAATCGCGATAGGCATCAGCGGTCGTTGCAAAACCACCTGGAACCCGGACGCCCGCCTCGGCCAGTTGGCTGATCATTTCTCCCAGGGACGCATTCTTTCCCCCGACACTGCTCACATCGGTCATGCGCAACTCATCAAACCATAACACGTATCGTGAATCGTTCAATTTCTGCTCCTGTTCGAGTGGTCAGAATTGCGTTAATCGCGCCTGGATAACGATTGTGTTATACGCTAAAAAGCGATATTTTGACCAGTTGAAATTATTGTTATCGATGAACCGGTGATAAATGTCAACCCTAGCGAGGCCACCCCAGCGAACCGCGTTTTTCCTTTCGGACCGAACGGGTATTTCTGTCGAAACGCTGGGGCATAGTCTTCTCAGGCAGTTCGATAATGTGCCCTTTGAGGAAATAGCCCTACCCTATCTTGACACCCGAGAAAAAGTCGCGGCCGCTGCCAGGCAGATCAGTGCGCGGGCTAACGCTGATGGGGTGCGCCCGCTGGTATTCAGTACATTCGTAAATCCGGAATTCCGACACACTCTTGACGCTGTCGACGCACTGCATCTGGATTGCTTCAGTGTTTTTATCGGCCGGATGGAGGCTGAGCTTGGCATACGTTCTTCGCATGCCGTGGGTCTTTCCCATCGGGTCGATAGCGCCGTCGATCACCTCCTGCGCATCGAGGCAATAAAATATACCCTTGAGCACGACGATGGCCTTTCCCGGAAAAATTGGCGCAAAGCGGATATTACCCTGATGGGAGTTTCCCGTACCGGCAAAACCCCTACCTGCCTCTACCTCGCGCTGCAATATGGTATTTTTGCCGCCAATTACCCGCTCATCCCCGAGGACTTCAATCGCTTGGGGTTGCCAGCCCAGCTCAGGGATATTCGCCACAAACTGTACGGCTTTACCATTGATCCCGCCCGGCTGCACCGCATACGTACCGAGCGCAAACCCGACAGCGAGTACGCCTCTCTCAAGAACTGCCAATATGAAGTACGTGAAGCAGAAACGCTGATGCGACGGGAAGGAATTTCCTATCTCGATGCAACCAGCAAGTCCATCGAAGAACTCGCAACCGCGGTATTGCACCAGGCAAAACTGGAGCGGAAGATTTATTGAGGAATACTTTTGAACAAATTCCGCGGTCTGTGACAACCGGGCAACGTGCAGGGTAATTTTCGCGCCGGCGAAGACCAAGTGCTTTAGAGATCTCGTGGATCTGGCTTTTCTGCGCCGAATCCATGGCACTCGCATCTATGCTCCTACAATTTCAATGGATGAGACAAGAGGGAATGAAGTGAAGAACAAGAGAATGTTGGTTGCATTGCTGTCTGTCGCAGTTACGGCAGCAGCGGCAGTTGCACAATAAATGAAGCCCCTTTATTAATCCCTGCACTTTCTGCCCGGACCATTCCACCATGGAGTTCCACCAGTTGTTTGACGATAGCAAGGCCTAAGCCGAGTCCTTTGTACTGTCGCGCAAGTGAAGTTTCAGCCTGCAGGAAGCGCTCAAACACATAGGGCAGAAACTCGGTTGATATTCCCAGACCCGAGTCATCGATTCTGATCTCGAAAAATGAGTCCGACTGCTTCATGCCAATTTCTATTCTACCGCCTGTAGGCGTGAATTTTATTGCGTTGGAAAGAAGGTTCCAGAAAACCTGCTGCATCCGGTTAGCGTCACCCGATATCCACCCGGCTTCCCGATCAGTTGTTTCTTGCAGAATAATTCTTTTGGTTTCCGCGGTTGGCCTCATTGATTCAACCGTTGCGCCCACCAGACCGACTATATCCAGTTGCTGCATGTCAAGTCGTACTTTGCCGGAAATCATACTGCTCATTTCAAGGAGATCTTCAATGAGTTTGTTTTGGGCGCGAGCGCTACGCTCGATGGCTTGCATGCCTTTACGAACATCGTCTTGCTTTAGCTTTCCCCCCAGGATGAGTTGAGACCATCCCAGGATGACACTCAAGGGAGTTTTGAGTTCATGGGAGATCATCGCAAGAAACTCGTCCTTCAGCTGACTAGCTCGCTCAGCCTCAATTCCAGAGATGACCAGTTGTGCGTTCGCTTCCCGCACAAAAACCAGATGACCATCAGACGCTTCCCGTTCCGTATTCGCCGTACAAATTATCTGCTCGCGCGAGACGGCAGCATCTTCGCGTAGATGGACGGCATCTTCACGAAATCGCACTGTGTCTTCTCGCAGCGTAACCAATTTCTCACGGTTCTGAATAGGTTCCCCATCGTTCACGATAATGCTTTTCTCACATGTAAGGCTCTGTTGCAAAAAGAGACTAAATCGGAACTGTGTCGTTGATCTGATTGATTAAGCGCTGTCGATACCAAATTGTCTTTCAATGAGGCTTCCCACGGAAATGACGCCATTTTAAATCTGACCATTGACGATCTACGCTGAAAAACACAATAGTGCGCTACACTTTTTATTTTTTGCAACAGAGCCCTTTTTATCGCCTGGAACCATGAACTCGTTAAAGCTGTCATCATGCTGGTTAAGTGTAACAGACTGTATTTGAAAAACGGCTCGACCTGCATTAAAGCCGCCCACATGCAAAATGCAACCACTATCGATAAACTATTATTTATGGATAAACAAGATCAAATTTATCGCTCTTCGTGCCCAATCAGTTGTGGGCTGGATGTCTTGGGCGACAAATGGACCTTGCTCTTCCTGCGTGACATCATTTTCATGCGCATGCGATATTTCCGGGAATTCCTGATATCGCCGGAGAAAATGGCTTCCAATACACTTTCTGATCGACTGAGAAAACTGGAGGCTGCTGGTATGGTTCTACGGCAGCCTGATCCCGATAACGGCTGCAGAATAATCTACGCTGTTACCGAAAAAGGACTGGACCTGATACCTGCAATCCTGGAGTTGTTACGCTGGGGTGCCAAGCATGAGGTAGAGAATACCAGGCATGACGAGTTGGTCCGTCAGTTCGACTTGAATCCCCACAAATTTGTTGCTGAAACACGCTTGTCTCATAAAGAGTGGGTCTGAGCGAATAGAAATATCGTGTGCCCGGATAAGCTCACGCAACGATTACTTGATGGTGTTTGCACTCTATTTGATTTTTTAGTAAGGGAAATTTAGCTGAGTTTTTAGTAGCTCACCCTAAACGTCGGACCATCCTCCGGCCGAGCCTTGCGGTGATCATGGATCCGCGTCGTTGCAATATTCGCACGCCCCAGCCACTCCTGCACCTTGGCAATGTCCGCTGATGATCCAGCACATTGGTGGCTGCGGTCGCGTGCCTGAAGTCCTTGACCAGGAGCATGCATGGCGCTTTACGCCGCAGGGCGTGAGCCGGCTGCTCCCATTCTTCCGTCATGACGATATTTTGCCAGCAGCGACTTGACGTCCCCATCTTCCGACACCTCGTTTGCTGATACCTTCAGCGCGCGATCATCCGGGTACAAATCGGAAATTGCAACGATCGACATGGCTGCCAGTTCCCATTCTTTCCTTGCAAACTCATTGTCGCTATCTCTGAAATCCGCGTTGGCATATACCGATCTCGGCCTGTCCGCTCTCAGGCTCATTTGATAGAGAACATATCCGATAATAAACAGGATAATACCGGCAGCGAACAATTCCCTGAGAAAATATACGATACCCAGGAAAAACGACGTCAGGTATAAAATCACACTGTTACGCTGCTTCTTCCATGACGTAGCGGGATAGGCGAATGCCATCCAGTATTTCACGATATAAGCGGTTAGATCCTCCGCGTTGCCCCACTTGTCAGCAAGAATTTTCGTTATCGCCGAGGTCGGTATCTCGGGCCTGGTGATCAACGCCTGCGGCGCCACGATAATTGCATAAAGCGTCGGCAGGATGGCGCCCCAGTAAACAGCATATATCTGATTCAGCGAAAATGAAGCAAAAATTGCGATGGCATTGAT
The DNA here is from genome assembly GCA_039914755.1 of Nitrosospira sp. Lineage (GTDB taxonomy): Bacteria > Pseudomonadota > Gammaproteobacteria > Burkholderiales > Nitrosomonadaceae > Nitrosospira. The sequence goes on from JBDSOQ010000032.1 coordinate 13,746, forward strand.
GAGAAGTATCATCAATCCTCCCTCTCCCAAGTAGTCAAACTCGTATTTATACTCATTCCCACTCGGTGATGACCTATGGCTGCCAACCTGATCTGATCAGCATGACCAGTTCCAGTCGCGGATCTCGGGCATATCCTCACCATGCTGCCTGATATACCACTCGTGCTCGATCAACTTATCCCGCATCAATTGCTTGAGATAAGCGCCCTTATAACCCAGAGCGGGTACGCGGTCGACCACGTCCATTACTAGATGAAAACGGTCCAGGTCATTGAGCACGGTCATGTCAAACGGAGTCGTCGTTGTGCCCTCCTCCTTGTAACCCCGAACGTGCAGATTTTCATGGTTGGTCCGGCGGTACGTCAAGCGGTGAATGAGCCACGGGTAGCCGTGATAAGCAAAAATTATGGGCTTGCAGGTGGTGAACAGCGTGTCGAAATCGCGGCCGGATAGGCCATGCGGATGCTCCTCTTTCGGCTGCAGCGTCATCAGGTCCACTACATTTATCACTCGTATCCTCAGCTCGGGAACGTGATGGCGCAGCAGGTCGACCGCTGCAAGGGTTTCCAGCGTAGGGACATCGCCGGCACAGGCCAGCACCACATCCGGCTCGCCATCCCGGTCGTTGCTTGCCCAGGCCCAGATACCGATGCCGGCGGTACTGTGCGTGATTGCGGCGTCCATATCCAGCCACTGTAGCGCAGGTTGCTTCCCCGCCACGACAACGTTGATATAATTACGCGAGCGCAGGCATTTATCGGTTATGACCAGTAGCGTGTTGGCGTCCGGCGGAAGATAGACGCGGATGATATCCGCTTTCTTGTTTACCACGTGGTCGATGAACCCGGGGTCCTGATGCGAAAAACCGTTGTGATCCTGGCGCCATACATGCGATGTCAGAAGATAATTAAGCGAGGCGATTGGCCTGCGCCAAGGGATTTCCTTGGTGACCTTGAGCCATTTGGCATGCTGATTGAACATCGAATCGATGATGTGAATGAATGCTTCATAGCATGAAAAGAAGCCGTGCCGGCCAGTCAGCAGGTAACCTTCGAGCCAGCCCTGGCATGTATGCTCGGAGAGAATTTCCATCACACGCCCATCCGGAGAAAGATGCTCATCCTCCGGCAGGATTTGCGCCACCCAGGTTCGAGCCGTCACCTCGAACAAAGCATCGAGGCGATTTGAACTGGTTTCGTCCGGGCCCATCACGCGGAAGTTGCGGCTGTCCAGGTTGAGTTTCATGACATCGCGTAAAAATTTCCCCATCTCCCGCGTAGCTTCGCCTACTACGGATCCAGGTGTTGGCACAGCAATGGCGTAATCGCGAAAATCTGGCATTTCCAGGTCTTTCAGCAGTTGGCCGCCGTTGGCATGGGGATTTGCGCCCATTCGCCGCTCGCCCTGCGGCGCCAGCGCTGCCAACTCCGGTACCAATGTTCCCTTTTCATCAAATAGCTCTTCTGGCTTGTAGCTTTTCATCCAGTCTTCGAGCAGCTTCAGGTGCCATGGCTTTGAACCGATCTCCGCAAACGGCACCTGGTGCGAGCGCCAAAAACCCTCGACCTTCTTGCCGTCAACTTCTTCCGGGCCAGTCCACCCCTTGGGGCTGCGCAAAATAATCATCGGCCAGCGCGGGTATGTCGTTACGCCGTTGCTACGTGCCTCCTGCTGAATTGCCCTGATCTTGTCGATCACGACATCCAGCGTAGCCGCCATCGTCTGATGCATGAGTTCCGGATCGGACCCCTCGACGAAATGGGGGTCATAACCATAACCCATGAGCAGGCTCTCCAACTCTTCGTGGCTGATGCGCGCGAGTAGCGCGGGGCCTGCAATTTTATAGCCATTAAGATGCAGGATCGGCAGCACCGCGCCATCATGGGCTGGATTCAGAAATTTGTTGGAGTGCCAGGCAGCGGCAAGCGGTCCGGTTTCAGCTTCACCATCCCCCACGACGCACGCCACGATCAGATCCGGGTTGTCGAAAGCCGCCCCAAAGGCATGCGACAGCGAGTAACCCAGTTCCCCGCCTTCATTAATCGAGCCCGGGGTTTCCGGCGCCACATGGCTGGGAATGCCGCCGGGAAACGAGAATTGCCTGAATAGCCGCTGCATGCCTTTGGCATCGCGGGAAATGTGGGGATAGAATTCGCTGTAGCTGCCCTCGAGCCACGTATTCGCGACCATGGCCGGCCCCCCGTGGCCGGGCCCCGCTATATAGAACATATTCAGGTCATATTTCTTTATGATACGGTTGAGATGTACATAAATAAAATTAAGCCCGGGTGTCGTGCCCCAATGGCCAAGCAATCGGGGCTTGATATGCTCAAGCGCGAGCGGCGCCTTGAGTAAAGGGTTATCCAGCAGATAGATTTGTCCGACGGAAAGATAATTCGCCGCACGCCAGTATGCGTTCATCTTGCGCAG
>JBDSOQ010000207.1:0-3576 GCA_039914755.1 Nitrosospira sp.
GGCACTTCCATGACAAACAGCAGCGATGAAACGACGCCAGAAGCTGATTACAATGAAATTCTGAGCAAGCTGGAAGCGTTGCTGCGCAAGCATCAGGGCAACTCATCGGCTTCAGCCTCGGTTGAAATGGATGACAAAGCCGAGGCTTTTCATAGTACCGCTCATGGAACCGCATCAGAGCAGGGGTCGTTGATAGCAGTAGACGAGATACCGACACTCACTGAAATGGTGTATCTGGCGCCTCAAATGCTGTTGCCTCAGCCTGATATTACATCGCTGCTGGAGCAAATTCTGGATGCCGCGCTCGGGGATGCGGAGGTCGACCTGAATGCCGACGCGAGAAAAACATTGGTTCAGGCGCTGGAATCCCGCTTATTCGGACTTTGAGCGCGGCTTTCGACTTTGGGTCACCGCCTGCGCATCAGCTTGCCCTCATCACGAACAACTAGCCACGCCTCAGTGTAAACATCACCCGACGATAACCGTCGCTGTTTGCGTCCGCACCTTCCGTTATAATTGCCGGTTTCCCGCCTTCCCCGCCAATCCATGGAACTCGAAAAAAGCTTTAATCACCGTACCATCGAAAACTGCTGGTATTCGCGATGGGAATCCGCCGGCTATTTCAAATCCATGCCCGATGGGGCACCCGCCGGAACAGGGACAGTTCCCGCCTACTGTATTATGCTGCCCCCGCCCAACGTAACCGGCACACTGCACATGGGCCACGCTTTCCAGCACACCTTGATGGACGCGCTTTCGCGTTATCACCGCATGTGTGGGGAAAACACGCTATGGCAGCCGGGCACGGATCATGCCGGGATTGCAACGCAAATTGTGGTGGAACGCCAACTGGATCAGGAAAATATCGATCGCCGCGACCTGGGGCGGGAAGCATTCATCGAGCGCGTATGGCAATGGAAAACGGAATCCGGCTCCACCATCAGTCGCCAGATGCGGCGGTTGGGGGCTTCCTGCGACTGGTCGCGCGAACGCTTCACCATGGACCCAGGATTGTCCCGAGCCGTTACTGAAGCTTTCGTCCGGCTTTATCGGGATGGCCTCATCTATCGGGGCAAACGGCTGGTAAATTGGGATCCGGTGCTGCAGACCGCGGTTTCCGATCTGGAAGTAATATCCGTAGAGGAGGAAGGATCTCTCTGGCATATTCTCTATCCGCTCGAGAAAAATGGAGAAATAGATCTGGACGACGCAGAGCCGGTAAGCGTGATTGTCGCCACGACACGTCCCGAAACCATGCTGGGCGATATGGCGGTCGCAGTGCATCCGGACGACCTCCGTTATCGCCACCTGATCGGTCGCGACGTGCGCCTTCCATTATGTGAACGAAGCATTCCCATAATCGCCGACACTTATGTCGATCCGGAATTTGGTACCGGCTGCCTGAAAATTACCCCCGCGCATGATTTCAATGACTACCAGGTCGGGAAGCGGCACAAACTCGTTCCGCTCGGCATCCTTACGCTGGACGGAAAAATCAATGAGTTGGCGCCCGCGCAGTATCAAGGCATGGACCGTTCGGATGCTCGCAGAAAAATCATTTCCGATCTGGAAGGACAAGGTCTTCTGATCGAGACCAGGCCGCACAAACTGATGGTGCCCCGCGGAGACCGAACCCACGCGGTCATCGAGCCGATGCTCACCGATCAATGGTATGTAGCGATGGATGGTCTGGCCAAAGCGGGGCTGGAAGTGGTAGCGAGCGGTGAGATCGGTTTTATTCCGGAAAACTGGAGTCATGTATACAACCAATGGCTCGAAAACATCCAGGACTGGTGTATTTCGCGTCAATTGTGGTGGGGACACCGAATTCCGGCATGGTATGACGAGGACAATAACATCTTTGTCGCCCATAGCCTGGAGGAAGCGCAGCGGCTGGCTGGCGAACGCAAGCTCATCCAGGAAGAGGACGTGCTCGATACCTGGTTCTCATCGGCGCTATGGCCGTTTTCCACCTTGGGTTGGCCCGCAGAAACACCTGAACTCCGCACTTTTCTGCCGACGTCGGTTCTGATCACGGGGTTTGACATCATCTTTTTCTGGGTGGCGCGCATGGTGATGATGTCGCTGTATTTCACCGGCAAAGTGCCGTTCCGGGAGGTGTATATAACCGGGCTGATACGCGATGCGGAAGGTCATAAGATGAGCAAGTCCAAAGGCAACGTGCTGGACCCGCTGGATCTCATCGACGGCATTGAATTGCCGGACCTGATTTCCAAGCGCACCACAGGCCTCATGAACCCCGCACAGGCCGAATCCATCGAAAAAATCACGCGGAAGCATTTCCCTGCAGGCATTCCCGCATTCGGTGCCGATGCGCTGCGTTTCACGTTTGCCAGTCTCGCCTCTCATGGCCGTGATATAAAATTCGATATGCAGCGCTGCGAGGGCTACCGGAATTTTTGTAACAAGCTGTGGAACGCCAGTCGCTACGTTTTAATGAATTGCGAGGGAAAAGATACAGGTTTAACGGCTGGTTTGACTTCAGGACTCGATGAAGTGCCGGCATTGGAATATTCCGATGCCGACAGGTGGATCTTCAGCCGTTTGCAATTGGCGGAACTCGCGGTCACTCAGGCTTATCGCGATTACCGCTTCGATATGGCGGCACGGGAAATCTATGAATTAGTCTGGGATGAGTATTGCGACTGGTATCTGGAGTTTGCCAAAGTACAGTTGACTGACGGCAGCGCTGCCGCGCAGCGCGCTACCCGCCGCACGCTGGCACGCGTATTGGAGGCAACATTACGGCTGGCTCATCCCATTATTCCTTTTATTACTGAAGAGTTGTGGCAGAACATCGCGCCGCTGGCCGGCAAGCAAGGTGCGAGTATCATGCTGCAATCCTATCCGAAAGCCGACCTCGGGAAGATCAGCGAATATGCAACCGGCCGGATCGCTGCACTCAAGGAAATGATCAACGCCTGCCGGACATTGCGCGGCGAAATGAATCTGTCTCCAGCATTGAGGGTTCCTCTGCTGGCTGCAGGAGATGAGCAAACGCTCGCTGAATTTGTTCCTTACCTGATGGCGCTGGCTAAACTCTCAAGCGTCGAAATCATGCGCGACGGCTTGCCCCACGCCGATGCGCCGGTTGCAATCGTAGACGAATTTCGATTGATGCTTAAAATTGAGGTTGATATAGTGGCCGAGCGCGAACGGCTGGCCCGGGAAATTGGCCGCATTGAAGCCGAAGTCGCCAAGGCGGAGAGCAAACTTGCCAATAGCAGCTTCGTCGAGCGCGCCCCGGCCAAGGTGGTGGAGCAGGAAAAAAGCAGGCTTGACAATTTTGGTGCAACACTGGTGAAGCTGAAAGAGCAACTGCTGAAGCTGGATAGTTCACCGACCCTCTGAATAGATCCATGAATTTCGGCAGTGGCACATTCCATGAAGCAGGAAGAATATATTCAAGCTTTTTGCTGCATAAATTGAAGCAAAAAGTTCGAGCCTCATGCTCGGCTGCGCTATACTTACCGGAAATAATGAAGAGATACCTCTAGCTCTGCCTTATAAGGTGGAGATCATGGAAAGAGATAAGGGGAAATAATCATAATTGTT
>JBDSOQ010000125.1:0-7675 GCA_039914755.1 Nitrosospira sp.
GGAAACAGCGGTGGTAACCCCGAATCCGGTTTATACTTTGAATTGCGCCATCAAGGCAAACCGTTTGACCCTTTGAACTGGGTCAGAATAAAATGAGTAACGACACTGCGTGGACAAATGTGGAGAATGTTTAATGGGTAACAAGATGCGGCACTTTGGCTTGGTCATCTTCGGCGTGATCACAGGCGTGATGCTGAGCCTCAATTTTTCTGCCAATGCCGACAAGGAAACCCAGGGGGTGCTGCATCCTCTTCCAATCGAAGAGCTCCGGGCATTCACTGAAGTATTCGGTCGCATCAAGAGCGATTACGTCGAACCGGTAGAAGACAAGAAACTTATCACGGAGGCGATCAACGGAATGCTGACCGGCCTGGATCCGCATTCAGCCTATCTGGACATGGATGCCTTCAAGGAACTGCAAATCGGCACGCAGGGCGAGTTTGGCGGGCTGGGCATTGAAGTCAGCATGGAAGACGGATTCGTCAAGGTCATTTCGCCGATCGAAGACACGCCCGCGTTTCGGGCAGGCATCAAACCGGGTGACCTTATCATCAAGCTGGACGATACCGCCGTCAAAGGCCTCTCGCTTACCGATGCCATCAAGCGTATGCGGGGCAAGCCCAACACCTCGATAACCCTCACCGTGTTGCGGAAGGGTGAGACTAAACCGCTGATGTTCACGCTGGTACGGGCAGTCATCAAGATACAGAGCGTCAAGTCGAAGCTGATTGAACCGGGTTATGCATACATACGCATCACGCAGTTTCAGGAACAAACGGGCGAGAACCTGACCAAGGCCATCGATAAATTGTTCAAGGAGAGTACCGTGCCGATGAAAGGGCTGGTACTGGACCTGCGCAACGATCCCGGGGGACTGCTGAACGGCGCCGTAGCGGTATCTGCCGCCTTCCTGCCGGCCAATTCGCTGGTGGTGTATACCGATGGCCGTACTGAAGATGCCAAGATGAAACTCAAAGCCAGCCCCGAATTTTACCTGCGCGATACAAAAAGCGACTATCTGAAGCGCCTGCCGGCGGCGATCAAGACGGTGCCGATGATTACCCTGGTAAATGGCGGATCGGCGTCTGCTTCGGAGATTGTCGCAGGCGCGCTTCAGGATCACAAACGGTCGGTGGTGATGGGCACGCAAACATTCGGGAAAGGGTCGGTGCAAACCATCCTGCCGTTGGGTAACAACACGGCCATAAAGCTCACCACTGCGCGTTATTACACGCCTAACGGACAATCCATCCAGGCCAAGGGGATTACACCCGATATCCTCGACGAATCCGCGAAAGATGATTTTGAACGTTTGCGCGAAGCCGACCTGGACCGCCACCTGTCCAACGGAAGACCACAAGAGGCCAAACCTGCGACAGAAGCAATAAAGGTAGCGCCCAAACCCGAGGCCAAAATAATCAAACCGGAGAATGGGGAGGACAAAAACAAGAAACAAGAGCCGCCAGCGGAATTTGGCTCCAGTGGCGACCTGTTGCTGACCCAGGCAATGAATTATTTCAAAGATAGCCCGGCGAATAAGAGTTCGGCAAAAATCGCGAACTGATTCGACCGCTGATCCAGTGAAGCGGAGGAGTTAGAGAAGCCATAGATAACTTCTCCCTGGATCGCCATAGTAGCGAGCGATGGGGCGTATGTCGCCCTATAAGCCGTTTTGCCGCAAATCTTTGCCGGCAAACAATAGATCTTCTTAAGTGCCCCACCACCGCCACCGCGCGCCGTTGTGACCGATGAATGACGACCAACTGTTGCGCTACAGCCGCCACATTCTATTGCCGCAAATCGGCATACAAGGGCAGGAAACTTTAATTCGGTCACATGTACTTATTATCGGTGCAGGCGGGTTGGGTTCGCCTGCGGCGATGTACCTGGCTGCAAGTGGTATCGGCAAACTTACCATTTGCGACAGTGACGAAGTCGACCTGACCAATCTCCAGCGCCAAATCATTCACGGTACTGGCCGCATCGGGATGAGTAAGACAGATTCCGCCAAAAAGACACTTGCCGGAATCAATCCCGAAGTCAATGTGATTACGTTGAACGAGCGCATGGATGAGGAGAAATTGTTGAAAGCAGTTACGAATGCCGATGTCGTGGTAGATGCGAGCGATAATTTTTCCACCCGGCTCGCTATCAACCAAGCCTGTATCATTCGTAAAAAACCGCTTGTATCGGGCGCGGCAGTGCGCTTCGATGGACAAGTCACCGTATTCGACCTGCGCCAGAAGCAAAGCCCCTGTTATCAATGCCTGTTTCCCGGAACCGGCGAAAACGAGGATATGCGTTGCGCCATCATGGGTGTGTTTGCGCCACTGGTAGGCATTATTGGTTGTGTGCAAGCAGCGGAAGCGCTAAAAATCCTGCTGAATATCGGCGAAACGCTGAATGGCCGTTTGCTGCGGCTCGATGGTTTGACGATGGAATGGCGTTCGGTCAAACTGAATAAGGATTCAGCCTGCATGGCCTGCGGTACAACTGAGCCAGTTATGATTGAATAGTCAGGCAATCGAGCGGGACTGTCGAATAAATCTTCACCGAGCACTACCGAGCGTCGAGCCACCCTCTATCTCACCAATCTCCTATGTGAAGAAAACTATATTTATATTTTCTACTTTTGCCGCGGGCAGAAATGCGCCAAAGCAGACGGCCAATTGGTAATGACGCGCTCAGTCCGATTTTTCTCGGATCTTTTTATTGATTTAAATGGACCTTCTTGGCCTATAGGCGGCCACTTCCTCCAATCTAACCATCCAAAGTTTACCGTTGGCAGCTACTCGTCAATAAGATCGAATCCTCCGTTGCAAAAGTCATCGCTTTCAGCAAGGCCCCAATACAACGCGGTACGCCACGAATTAAGATTGCTGCGTTGGCAGCTGCGAGCGTTGAAGCGCAACTCGTCGCGTAGAATCTCGACTCCATAGTCAAAGTGCCGACGGAATATGTCTTTCCTCTCCACCAGCTCGACGGCCGCGTGGACACCGTACAACTGCCCCAGCTCAAGCAAGTCGAAATGGTGTCGAGCGCGTTGTACATTCTCGGTCGGGAAACCAAGTGCAGCCACGATTGAGAAAATTACCGAAACCGACTGGTCGACCTCTATAGTGGCATGAAGAATCCTGTGCGTGTTCCAATCATCGAAGTAGGGATGAAAGGTCTGCTCACCATGCATTGTGGCGACGTGGGCCAATTTGGACTTGTTACAAGCAGAACAGCAAGGAATAAGATTTATGGGAAAAACTGCGAGTTCAGGGTAATCACAACGGGGAAGGTAATGATCTAGGGTCTTTACGTCCCGCTGTCCACACAAAGGGCATAGCTTGAACTTAGCGCTAGCCTTGATGCGGTCATATAGAGGTCGCTCCTTTCCTTGCACGAGCGCGCGGTCGTACAGATCGGATAGCTTCTCGCTGCTTATCCCAACAGGCTCTTCAGCCTCCATTTGAAATAGTCCATCGGAAGTTGCTCGTGCGAGGTACTCAGTAGCCCTCTCACCGACGCGTACACTCATGCCAAGCAGATCGCTTCGAAGGCCAACATCTCGAGTTCGCGATGCAGCCCTTCGAAATACGGCTTCAGCGTCATCATCTGGGCACACAATGTTGATCACTCATCACTCTCCCGCCAAAGAGCTCGAACGAGCGCACGCCCTTCGGCGCCCAAGTTCCCATTAAACTCTTCGAGCGCTTGGTCCATCGTATTGGAGCGCATAATGGCTTTTGTTATCAACGCGTGATAACCGCTCTCCGTGAGTTCAACTCGAAATATTTCACGCGTCAGGAGCCCAACATTCTCGGCGAAGGTTTCAATCTCAGGACGCTCCACCTCCATGTTTCCGCCTGAACGAAACAGTAGCGATACACAGGTGCGCGGTATCTCTTGGACAATCACCGGGGAGTGAGTGGCAAGGAGGGCGACGCCGTTACGATGAACAAGCAGATCAGACAAAGCACGAATAAACGACGCAGCCAAAGGCGGATGAAGGTGAGCTTCTGGCTCATCAATAAGAACAAGTGTTCTTTCGCCGACGAGCTCTACCAGTTGTGTGATTGTCAGCAACACAATTTTATGGCCTGAGCTTGCAGCATCAAAAAGTGCAGCGGCTTCGGGCTCGAAGTCCTCTTGCGGGAGGTCTGCTAGCCTCTCAAGCTGCAATGCCACGAAACCGGGATCATTTTCGAGAACATTCATGGCTGCACGCCAACGTGGCTTGCGGGAACTGCGGAGACACTTCAGCGTACTTGAGACGAAATCCTTGCGAAGATCAGTAGGGGTTTTGTTGCGGGACTCAACTCGGCCATTTCTTAACCGAACATTTTTACGTAAGCCAATGTACGTATACTGAATCCCCGTTTTCGTCCCTGTTTTTGACCAACTTGGTTCAAAATCGTCGAAAGCGCTAAAAGCCACCACTACAAGATTTGCAAAACTATCTACCGCGCTGGTTTCATTATCATCTGCGAAAAAGGTGAGTTTTCCCAGATTTTGCCCTCCACTGCCTTTAAGGAGTGCGCTAATGTTGCGGAGGAGACTTGTCTTGCCTGCACCGTTGCGCCCGATTATGACGTGAATATTGGTCGGTGGAACGGCCTCCGGCGTCACCTCAACTTCGATACGTGCATTTGCTCGACCTGGAAAATCGTATTCAAAGTGGAACGGTGTCAGGATGGCTTGTTCATGGATAATATCGCGAAGTTTCTTTAGCTCGCGAGCGGACACTGATCTTAAAAGAGATGTCTCGAATGCGCCTTCATGTTCGAAAGCCGAGAATCTTTTCTCGTCCCAAATTGCATCCTTAAGAACCTTCAGTATTTCTAATCGTGCAATCTCATTGAGGCCCAAGAGATTCTCGTAATATTCCTGACTTTGCCCTATTGAAGCATAACTGCCGTCGAGGTCGTTAAATGTACCATCAATTTCTGTGTATCCACTGGACATACCCCTTCGCATGATTTTCATATTGCCAATGTCATGTCTAGTGCCTGCGTTGTCGAAATAGATGAGTATGAATGTAGTCTTGTAGGTATAGTCGTCCCAATTATCTCTGAGAAGAAAACATACGTCTGCCCCCGCGAGATCTCGCGTGCTTGATGACGGAGCATATGGAATGACTTTGAAATTCAAAATTGCTCCTGGAATTGGCCTCCGATTTCGCTGATGCCGGCCAGACAGATAAGGCGTCAAAGCGACAGGGTATGTGGCTGGGCGCGAAATGACGCTCCCAACCCTAGTTAGCCTGTCGCCGCGCTTCCCCCTTGCTCAGCCCGGCATGCGCGCGGTGACTAGTTCCCCCGCTTTACAGCAGTCCAGGATGAACAGCGTGCGTTCGATGCGTCCCAACTCGTAAACACCACGGCCAAGTTGTGCTGACGTGGATACCTGCCAAACTTACCTAGCATCAGCGAGGCCGACACCGTGCCCAGCTTGATCGAGGCCACCGTACTTCAATCATTGGCCGGAGCAGCATGCTTGAACGCTTCACTTGAGAGTATTGCCCTTCGTTGCGCTTCCCAATACTCCATCGGATCTCGTTTGAAACCGCTTTTGGCAAATTGATGCCAACGGCCTGCAATGTAGCACATCAGCATGTTTGCCTGGGCGGATATGTCCGAATCGGACGCAATTTCACGCTCACCGGCCGCGAAGCGCAGCGCCTGTTTCAGCGTCGCCTCCAACCGGTCGTGCAATTGATTGATGCGTGCTTGCAGGCGATCATTTTCATTTATCAGCGCATCGCCGATCAATACTCGCGTCATACCGGGGTTTTTTTTCGCAAAACCAAGCAGTAGCGCTAAAATCCCTTCTACTTGCTTAACGCCGCTTGGCTCTTCCGTTGTCAACTTATTGATAAGGCTGAACAGCGTTTTCTCGATGAACTCGATCAAACCGTCATACATCTGCGCCTTACTGGCGAAATGACGATAAAGTGCGGCTTCGGAAACATGCAGGTTGGCAGCCAGCGCCGCTGTGGTAATTTTCCCCGCACGGGGCTCTTCCAGCATCCCCGCCAGAACCTGCAGGATTTGATCTTTTCTCTCGCCGGGCTTGGCTGCCATGTATTCCTCGATTCGATAACTCTGTAATTCAAATTCTTATAAGCCTGTGTCGAACCAGGGTGGTTCAGGCGTGAATATTCACGAAATAAGTCGGAAAATATCGTAAGCAGCGAAAATAACGACATCTGGTCAATGGTGCCGGAATCGAGTTCGGACGCCGTCGCAGGATCTCTGATAAAGGTCCGCCTATCTACTTAGCTCGCCTTTATAAGCGTACCCACGCCCTCATCCGTCATTACCTCAAGCAGTAATCCGTGCTCCACCCGCCCATCGATAATGTGACAGGATTTGACGCCATTCTTCACCGCGTCCAGTGCAGAACCGATCTTTGGTATCATGCCACCGGATATAGTTCCGTCGGCAAATAATTCATCCACTCTCTGCGCAGTCAATCCGGTTAACAGGTTACCATTCTTGTCCAGCACACCGGGGGTATTAGTAAGCAGGATCAGCTTCTCGGCATTCAGAACTCTCGCCAGCTCTCCCGCAACCAGGTCGGCATTGATATTGTAGGATTCTCCATTCTTGCCCACGCCGACAGGGGCAATTACCGGAATAAAATCGCGTGTTTCCAATAGCTCGATCAAAGCAGGGTTTATGCTTTCAATTTCCCCAACCTGGCCGATATCGAGCCATCCGCCCGCTTTCTCGCTGTCCTGCATAAGCATTTTTTTTGCACGGATGAAGCTGCCGTCTTTACCAGTCAAGCCAACTGCAAGACCTCCATGCTGATTTATAAGGTTGACGATTTCCTTATTGATCAGTCCCAGCACCATTTCCACCACATCCATCGTTTCGGCATCGGTCACGCGCATTCCCTGGATAAACGCGCCCTGCTTGCCCACCCGTTTCAGCATATCGTTGATCTGTGGCCCGCCGCCGTGAACGATTACAGGGTTCATTCCCACGAGCTTCAGCAGCACGACGTCGCGGGCGAAGCCTTGTTTGAGATGCTCCTCGATCATGGCATTACCGCCATATTTAATGACAATCGTTTTACCGTGAAAACGTCGAATATAAGGCAAGGCCTCGGCCAGAATTTTAGCTTTATCTTTTGCAGTAGATTGGGACGATGACATGGCTCTTCTCGGTGGCATGGCTTCTCGATAACTTTACGAGTATTTTTCAGGTTGAGTATTTTAACCCGGATGTTTCATAAATTCGTGTGATGATTGCGCAGGATTTTGTTTTGTAGGGAGATTTCGTGAAAGAGTGGCGTAGTTATTCATACGTCCGACTAAACGAAATTTTCATACGAAACAAAAGACCAGCGAGGGCGCGCGTCAATTTATGAAACATCCAGGTTAGTATCAGAGCTTTGAGAAAAGAAGGAAGCCAGGAATTTGACGTTATACCTTCGCATGGCGTCTATAGGAATAGTACGGTACGCATATCGTTTTGATCTTCGCCTATTCTATTGTCTCACTCAGACGTGTACCTGGCATGTACAGGCTTCTCGTCGAACCAGCGATACAATGTGGGCAATACAACGAGCGTCAGCAAAGTCGAGGTGATCAGGCCGCCGATCACCACAACGGCCAGCGGACGTTGCACTTCGGAACCGGGACCGGTGGCAAAAAGAAAAGGTACCAGACCCAGCATGG
>JBDSOQ010000007.1:0-8834 GCA_039914755.1 Nitrosospira sp.
CCATGCTCGGGGTTGTGCTCTCGGGTAATCTCATTCAGCTCGTGGTTTTCTGGGAGCTGACCAGCCTGACGTCTTTCATGCTCATCGCTTACTGGTACCACCGGGTGGATGCGCGCCGTGGCGCCCGCATGGCGCTCACCGTGACAGCGGCCGGCGGTTTGTGCCTGCTTGCGGGCATGCTGATACTGGGGCATATCGTCGGCAGTTACGACCTGGATGTCGTGCTGGCTTCAGGCGACCTCATCCGCGCGGATGTATGGTATCTGCCGGCGCTGGTCCTGGTCGCACTGGGCGCACTCACCAAAAGCGCCCAGTTTCCGTTTCACTTCTGGCTGCCGCATGCGATGGCGGCACCGACGCCGGTGTCGGTTTACCTTCATTCGGCGACCATGGTCAAGGCAGGGGTATTTTTGCTGGTGCGGCTCTGGCCTGTGCTCGCCGGTACGCAAGCCTGGTTCTGGATCATTGGCACCTCGGGCCTCATCACGCTGGTGTTGGGTGCCTATGCAGCGATCTTCCAGCGGGACATGAAGGGTGTGCTGGCGTATTCGACCATCAGCCATCTAGGGTTGATCACGCTGCTGCTCGGGCTGAACAGCTCGCTGGCATTGATCGCAGCCATTTTTCATATCATGAATCATGCGACGTTCAAAGCGTCGCTATTCATGGCAGCCGGCATGGTCGACCACGAGACCGGTACGCGAGACCTTACGCGACTGAGCGGGTTGTATCGCGCCATGCCCATCACCGCGACGCTGGCCATGGTTGCGGCGGCATCGATGGCGGGTGTCCCGCTGCTCAATGGTTTCCTTTCAAAAGAAATGTTCTTCGCGGAAACGATGTTTGTCAGCGGCCACGCGGTCACACGTATTGGCTTGCCGGTGCTGGCTGTGATCTGGGGAATATTCAGCGTTGCATATTCGTTGCGTTTTATCTTGCAGGTATTTTTCGGGCCGCCTGCGCAGGATTTACCGAGAAAGCCGCACGAGCCGCCACGCTGGATGCTGCTGCCCAGCGCACTGCTGGTGCTGGCTTGCCTGGTGATAGGCATGTTTCCAGCCGCGACCATGGGACCTTTCCTGGATACGGCGGCGCGCTCGGTGTTGGGCGCATACATGCCGTCTTATAGTCTGGCCGTCTGGCATGGGCTGAATCTCCCGCTGGTGATGAGTCTGGTGGCAATGGTTGTCGGAACCGGACTCTATCTGGCGCTCGGCAAATACCAGCAGGGCGCGGCGGTAGTGCCGTTGATCAACCGCTTCGACGGCAGGCGCCTTTTCGAATTTACGATCCAGAAGCTCGACGCGTTGGCGGCCTGGCTGATGCGGTGGCTCTCGACAGAACGTTTGCAAGTCCAGTTGCTGCTCCTGATTTGCGCGGTGTTCGCAATTGCATTGGTGCCATTGCACAAGGGGCTGCCGGCGGGCAATATGGCCGAGTCGGCGTTCCAGCCGGCATTCGCGCTGATGTGGCTGGTCGGCGCGGCCTGTGCGGTCGGTGCGGCGACCCAGGCCAAGTACCATCGTCTTGCCGCGCTTAGCCTTGCGGGTGGGGCAGGGCTCGCCACGGCCATGACATTTGTCTGGTTTTCGGCGCCCGACCTGGCCCTGACGCAACTGGTCGTGGAGGTCGTGACGGTTGTCCTGATCCTGCTTGGTCTGCGCTGGCTTCCGCCCCGGTACGCCTGGATCGACGATGCACTGGATTCATTTGGGGCACGGGTGCGGGCGCGCAGCCGGCGCCTGCGGGACCTGGCGCTTGCAAGCATTGCCGGGGTCAGCCTGGCCATGTTGAGCTATGCGGTGCTGACGCGGCAGGCTGGAAAAGGCATCTCCCATTTCTTCATCGAAAATTCGTTGCCGCTGGGTGGCGGCGCCAACGTGATCAATGTGATACTCGTCGATTTCCGCGGTTTCGATACGCTGGGTGAAATTACGGTGGTTGGAATCGTTGCGCTGACCGTGTTCGCTCTGCTGCGGCGGTTCCGCCCCGCGCCGGAGAGCATGGAGCCGCCGCCCCAGCAGCGTGAGCAGGATGCGCATGCGGGCATGGTCGCGCCGGACCCGCATGCGCCGCTGCCACCGGGCCCGATGATGGTGCCGGGTACGCTCGTCCAGCTACTGCTGCCGGTCGCCGGCATGGTATCGGTCTTTTTCCTGCTGCGTGGGCACAACGAACCCGGCGGAGGGTTCGTGGGCGGGTTGATCATGGCGACGGCAATTATCCTGCAATACCTCGTCGGCGGCACGGCCTGGGCGGAGTCGCGCACGCGCATTCGCCCCCAATACTGGATCGGGGCCGGGCTTTTGTGCGCGGCGGGCGCGGGTATATCGGCATGGGTGGCAGCGCGTCCATTTCTCTCCGCCCTGGCGTGGCACGAAACTTTGCCGGTAATCGGCGAAGTGCATCTTTCCACGGTACTGTTGTTCGACCTGGGCGTCTATTTTCTGGTGATTGGATCAACGGTGCTGATCCTGGTGGCGCTCGCGCACCAATCGTTACGCGCCCATCGGAAAAGCGCGGCTCAGGCACGACCCGAGACGGCCATGGGCAGCGTGGCAGCGCTTCCGGCGCAAGCGGGACCGGAGGGTTGATGGAAATTGTCTACGCTCTCGCGATTGGCGTGCTGACCGGGTCCGGCGTATGGCTGCTGCTGCGGCCGCGTACCTTTCAGGTCATCATCGGGTTCTCCCTGCTGTCTTACGCGGTCAATCTGTTCATTTTCGGCATGGGGCGGCTGGCTGTCCATCTCCCGCCCATCATTGCCACGCTCGATCCCGACCCATCCCTCTTTGACGATCCTGTGCCCCAGGCGCTGGTGCTGACGGCAATCGTGATCAGTTTTGCCACGACGGCACTGTTTCTGGTTGTCTTGCTCGCATCCCGGGGGTTGACCGGCACGGATCATGTCGATGGCGAGGAGGAGCCTGAACCGTGAGCTGGTTACAGCATTTGCCGGTATTACCGGTAGTCATACCGCTCGTGGCGGGAGCGGTAATGTTGCTGTTTGCCGAACCCCGGCGCGCCACCCGCACGTTCATCGCACTCAGCGCCACGCTGGCAAACCTCGCGGTGGCGGCCTTGCTCGTATATATGGCCAATCGTGGCATGCCGGAGATTTGGCCGGGAGGAATCGCGGTGTATCTGCTCGGCGGCTGGGAGGCGCCGTTTGGTATCGTGCTGGTGGCGGATCGGCTGTCGGCTGTGATGCTGATGCTGACCGCGGTACTGGCACTCGCATCGCTGGTATATGCGCTGGCGCGCTGGAAACGGATGGGGCCTCATTTCCAGTCACTGTTCCAGTTCCTGATCATGGGCGTGAATGGCGCTTTTCTGACCGGCGACCTGTTCAACCTGTTCGTGTTTGTCGAAGTGTTGCTGGCCGCATCCTATGGTCTGCTCCTGCATGGTCTGGGCGCTGCTCGCGTCAAGGCAGGCCTGCACTACATCGTCATCAATCTGGCGGCTTCGCTTGTTTTCCTGATTGGCGTCGCGCTGATTTATGGCGCAAGCGGAACATTGAACATGGCGGATCTGGCCGTGCGCGTGCCTGGACTGGACGACGGCGACCGTATTTTATTCGAAGCGGGTGCCGCGATTCTGGGTGTGGCGTTTCTGGTCAAGGCGGGGGCATGGCCATTGAACTTCTGGCTGCCCGCGGCTTATGGCGCTGCGGCGGCGCCGGTGGCGGCGGCCTTTTCAATCCTGACCAAAGTAGGGATTTATGCGCTGCTGCGATTGGGGTCGCTGCTGTCTGCCTCAGGCGCACCTGCACCGTTTAATGATGGGTGGCTGTTCGGCATCGGTATGATCACGCTTGCACTGTACCGCGGGCATGCTGAGCGCGCAGCAACCCCAGCGGTTGGCGGCGTATTGCGTCATTGTGTCAGCCGGCACGCTATTGGCGGCGCTCGGGTTGGGGGGAGAGGGGATGAAAGGCGCAGCGATATTTTATCTGGTCAGTTCTGTGTTGGCGACCGGCGCTTTTTTCATGCTGAGCGAAATGATCGAGCGTACCCAGCGATTTGGCGACAACGCGATAGACGTTTCGCTGGAATCATTCGGCCTCGATGATCCGCTCGACCCCGACCGTCCGGATGAGGTGGTGGGTATTGTACTACCCGCAGCCATGGCGTTTCTGGGCCTGAGCTTCGTATCGTGTGCGCTGCTGGTAACAGGACTGCCGCCGCTGTCCGGCTTCGTCGGCAAATTCATGATTCTTTCGGCCGCGCTGGGGACCGCGCCGCTCGAGACCGTGCCGGCATCGACCTGGGCGTTATGGGCGGCGATACTCGGGTCGGGGCTGGCCGGTATCATTGCATTGTGCAGAATGGGCATGCGCCTGTTCTGGAGTTCGGACGAGATCGTTACGCCGCGGCTGCATCTGACCGAAGCGGCCCCGGTGGCCGTGTTGCTGCTGCTGAGCATGGGGCTCACGGCGGGAGCCGGGCCGGCGGCCAATTATCTCGCACTTACTGAGATTTCATTGTCTTCACCACAAATATACATTGATGCCGTGCTGGGAAACGGCCTTTTATCATCCCCGTCAAATGGGGCTGGGGAACCTGAGCGATGAAACGACGGCCATCTCTATCGCTGTTTACGATAGTTCTGTTCGCGATCTGGCTCCTGCTCAATGATTCGCTGGCACCGGGCCAGATCGTGCTGGGCCTCGTAATGACGATAACCGTTTCCCTTGCGACCGCTGCGATGCTGCGATCGCGCGCGCGTCCCGGTCACCTCCTGGTTGCGATCAGGCTGCTTTTCGTTGTGCTGCTGGATATCACCCTTTCCAATATCGCGGTTGCACGCATTATTTTCGGGTCAGCGAAAGCACGTTCCAATTCTGGCTTCATGGAGATCCCTATCGATATGCGCGCTCCGTATGGGCTCGCCACGCTAGCCTGTATAGTGACTGCGACACCCGGCACCATCTGGGCGGGCCTGGCGCCGGATGGTGCTACCTTGACGATCCATGTCCTCGACCTGCAAGATGAGGAGGCCTGGGTCCGTACGATCAAAGACCGTTATGAACGTCCACTGATGGAGATCTTCGAATGAATACCCTGCTACCCTGGGCTCTATCCTTCGCGCTGATTGCTTTTGCACTGGCCATGATTTGCGCGGCTGTCCGGCTGTTGCGCGGGCCGGCTGCGGAAGACCGCGTGCTGGCGCTTGATACGCTCTATGTTAATGCCATGCTGACTGTACTGACGCTCGGCATCCAGTTCGGGTCCAGAATATATTTCGATGTCGCCCTGTTGATTGCGCTGTTCGGCTTTGTCGGTTCGGCTGCCATGGCAAAATTCCTGCTGCGCGGAGAGGTAATCGAGTCATGATGACGGCCGATATCCCCGCGTGGGCGGATGTGCTGGCTTCCTTGCTGCTGGTATCGGGCGCGGTGCTCGCGCTGACGGGCTCCTTCGGCTTGCTCAGGCTGCCTGATCTGTTTGCGCGGATACATGCGCCTACCATGGGCAATACGCTCGGCCTCGGTTGCGTATTGCTGGCATCGATATTGATCGCTTCCTTGCATGCTCAACGGTTCGTCTTTCAGGAATTGCTGATTTCGCTATTCGTCGTAACGACATCTCCCGTGACCTCGATGTTGCTCATACGGGCGGGAATATACCGGGATCGCAGAGATGCGCGCAAAAAGGCGATAGGCCAGCCGAGCGAGGCGCTCAAGCAAATTCAGCGGATGCAATAATGCCGCAAGCCGGATTGAAGCTCAAGCATCACGATGCTTGAGCTTTACTGACGTAGCCAATAGGTTATGCCGCCGAAATCAACGGGACGGAATAGTACTTTACTCGTATTCGCCGTACCCGGCAGCGTTTGTACGGCTTTTTTATATTCCTCCAGGTAACTGTCGCGAACCAGGTCCGAGCCCGGTTCATAAGTCGAAACCGTGGCGGCGGCTTCAACATTCCTCTCCAGTATTTCCAGTTCCTTCAGCTCTTTCGAATATTCATCGGAACAGTGGTAATTCAGTTCCTGTTCCAGTCGTTTGATACGCGTGAACAATTCCTTGGTGGTTATTATGTTTTCGGTATTGATGATGGCCCTGGATTCCATGGATTTGTTTTTCCTGTTCATCAAAAGACCCCGCCGAGCGTTTTACTTGATCGCTTGATCGCAGGGATACCTGGTACCGCGAGTATCGTTTAGTTGTTTGCAACCTGCTAAAGTATATACGCTACAAACACAAAAACGTTCTTTTCCATCTCAACCTGTTCCAAGCTTCGACAGGAGAAACAATCATGACCAACAAGGCCATCTACGTGCAACCAGGCGGAGGGTTTGATCGTGTAACGCTGGGCACAAGCGATCCTTTGCCGCCGAAACCGGGTGAGATCACCGTCAGCATCCGGGCGAGTTCGCTTAACTATCACGATTACGCGGTCGTCAGCGGGATGTGGGCACCAACCGTTCCACGTATTCCGATGTCGGATGGAGCGGGAGAGGTTGTGGCAACGGGTGAAGGCGTGATTGAGTTCGCGCGGGGCGATCATGTCGTCAGTACTTTCTCCCCGGCGTGGCTGGACGGTGAACCTGAGGTTGATGATATGAGCACTGTCCCAGGCGATGGCATCGATGGTTTTGCGCGCCAGCAGGTCACCATGCCTGTCACCGCGTTCACCCGTGCGCCCAAGGGATATAGCCACGCCGAGGCGGCCACGCTTACCTGCGCGGGATTGACCGCCTGGCGGGCATTGATGGTGGATGGCGCATTGAAGCCTGGCGAGACCGTGCTCATCCAGGGAACCGGCGGCGTTTCGGTATTTGCTTTGCAATTTGCCAAGATGGCGGGCGCGACGGTAATCGCCACATCATCCAGCGATGAGAAGCTTGGCCGGTTGGAAGCGCTGGGCGCAGACTACCTGATCAACTACCAGAAAGACCAGAGTTGGGGCGACTCGGTGCGCCGATTGACTGCGGGTCGCGGGGTCGATCATGTCATCGAGGTAGGTGGACCGTCGACATTGGCGCAATCCATGGTATCGGCACGTGTCGGTGGGCACATAGCGATTATCGGCATCCTTTCCGGCGTGACGGGAACGCTGCCGTTGCTCCCGGTTCTCACGCGCCAGTTACGCCTCAAGGGACTGATCGTCGGCAGCCGCCGTCACCAGATGGAAATGATCCGCGCCATCGATGCTAATGGCATGAAACCTATAATCGACCGGCATTTTTCGCTGGAACAGATTGTCGAGGCTTTCCGCTATCAGGAATCCAACCGGCACTTCGGCAAGATATGTCTTGATATTTGAGCTTCCTCTCATTTTTTTCATAAAAAATGCAAAAAGAAGTGGTCATCATCGGCGGCGGCTTTGCAGGGCTTAACCTGGTGAAGCACCTGGCTGAAAAACCCGGTTTTCATATCACGCTTGTCGATATGAATAATTACAACCTCTTTCCGCCGCTTTTGTACCAGGTAGCGACCGGCTTTCTTGAGGTATCCAATATCTGTTATCCATTTCGCAAATTGTTTCATGGCAGAAGGAATATAAGTTTCCGTCTGGGCGACCTGCGAAAGGTTATTGCGGTAGACAACAAGGTTCTCTTGTCTACCGGAGAGCTGTCTTATGATTATCTTGTTCTCGCGACCGGCACGGAAACCAACTATTTTGGAATGGAAAACATCCGCAAGGCCGCGCTACCGATGAAAACAGTGGATGATGCTATAGAGATCCGCAACCACATGATCCAGAAAATGGAGGAGGCAACCGTTGCCGCCGACGCGCAAAAGGTGCGGCTTTCTGTGGTTATCGCGGGTGGCGGGCCCACCGGGGTTGAAATTGCAGGAATGTTTGCGGAGATGCGCGAGAATATACTGCACCAGGATTATCCGGAACTGGCCGGCCACGAAGTGGATATCTATCTTGTGGATGCATCGCCCGGGTTGCTGGCGTCAATGAGCGAAAAATCGCAGCAATATGCTTATGACAGGCTGGTTGAAATGGGAGTGAAAGTACGGCTGAACAAACTGGTGAAAGATTATGTAAATAATGCCGTCGTTTTTGCTGATGGCGAAACGATCAAGACCCGAATCCTGCTTTGGACTGCAGGGGTAACCGCAAAAGTATTCGACGGCATTCCGCCGGATTGTTATGGTCGCGGTAACCGGCTTCGGGTGGACGAGCATAACAAGGTGAAGGATGTCTCGAATATCTATGCTATCGGCGATACCTGCCTGATGGTTACCGACAGGAATTTTCCGCAGGGGCACCCGCAACTGGCGCAGGTAGCGCTTCAGCAGGGTAAAAACCTGGCCGCTAACCTGCTTGCCGCATTTAATGACAAACCGTTAAAGCCGTTTTTCTATCATGACAAGGGTTCGATGGCCATTATCGGGCGAAATAAAGCCGTGGCAGACCTTCCCAAACCCGAAATGCACTTCAACGGTTTGGTTGCCTGGATGACATGGCTGTTCGTACATCTTTTTTCCTTGATTACCTATCGAAACAGGGTAATGACCCTGTTCAACTGGGGTGTCGCTTACTTTACCAAAGACCAATCGTTGAGGATGATAATCAGGCCCGCGGCAAATCCCGGGCGCGAGAAGTAGCCCGAGCAAAAGCGCTTCAACGATAAGAATTGGTTTATCAGACGGCCAGCTTTTTCACCCAGGCGACATAGTGGTCCATCCAGTTTTGCAGGAATTTTCTGGTATCTTCAATCCCGATGTCTCCGTTCTCGTCGAACAATCCTTCTTTTACATGGATAAACGCTTCAGGCTGGCCGAGCGTCGGTACATCCAGGTAGGCAAGCGTATTGCGCAAGTGCTGTTGCGCCATGGCTGTGCCCTGCGCGCCAATGGAGGCGCCCAT
>JBDSOQ010000153.1:0-10640 GCA_039914755.1 Nitrosospira sp.
AGGCGTCGTGGAAGATCACACCCGTTCCCGCTTGAATTAGGCCGATATGCCCAGGTAAATAAATGGTCTACGATATGTTACGGAGAATCGAGCTGGAGTTTTCCTGCGTTCGTTGCTGCGAGCTTACTCGATAAGGCATGGTACTGCGATGGCCTCAACCGCAAATGCAGTTCCTGGCGGAAAGCAGACTCAGGCACCCGAACAACACAATGTAATGGCCATTAATGCGTCAAAACGACTCGCAACCTCTCCTTTTGAGAAAATCTAACACTCAACCACTTGCGCGTCAACGCAGGGAGGGAGCCCGCAGTCAAAAAACCTCATTTAAAAAGGGGTTTGAAGAGGTTATTGCACCAATGCCTGGTTTACCTCCCTCAAGTCATCCTCGTCCAACTCTCCTGCCTCGGCCTCCAATCTCAATCTTGACATGAGAAAGTTATTTCGCGCCTGGGCGAGATCCCGGCGTGCCGAATAATATAGCTGCTGAGCATTCAATACGTCCACCTCCGTTCTAACGCCGACCTCCTGCCCGAGCTTGGTTGAATCCAGCTGGCTCTTGCTCGATAGCAGCGCCTGTTTCAGCGCTTTCACCTGGGCAATACCGTTGGTAACATTCAAATACTGCTGGCTCACCTGCAGCACGCTGTTGCGCCGGGTATTGTTCAGCTCCTGGAACACCCTTTCCTGGATAGCCAGGGCTTCACGCACCTGCGATTGCACCGCGAAACCCTGAAATATCGGAAAGCTGACCTGAATCCCTATTTCTTTTGAGGTTAGGTTAATTGGCCGGCCGGTGATTGTACCGCCGACACCTTTCTGATCGCTGTATATGGCGACCAGGTCCAGCGTGGGATAATGCCCTGCTTTGGCTCGCTCCACGTCCTGTTTTGCGATTTCATATACCGATTGCTGTACTTTCAGCGCAAGGTTATTCTGTTCAGCTACGGTAATCCAATCCTGCATGTTTGCATACTTCAGGTTGAGCAACTCGTAGGCCGTGTCTTTCGGGCGCACGAGTTCATCGGGCATATGTCCGATGATCTGCTGCAGAGTGCGTTTCGCCACTTCCAGCTGGTTCTTGGCGGCGATTTCCTGAGATATGGTCAGATCGAAACGGGCCTGGGCTTCATAGGTATCGACGATAGTTGTCGTGCCCACCTCAAAGTTGCGCTTGGCCTGCTCAAGCTGCTCCGAGATTGCCTTTTTCTGAGCCTCCGCGACCTCCAGATTCACTTGCGCGGTGAGGATATCCAAATACACCTGGGCTACCCGGAGTATCAGATCCTGTGCTGCAATGATGAACTGTGAGTCCGCCTGAGCAACCTGAAGCTTGGATTGTTCATAGATTACGAAATTTTCCTTGCGGTAAATGGGCTGGGTTGCCGTGATCGTCACGCTCTGGTTATCGATGATCACTTCAGACGGCCTGACCGCCCCGACGGCCGCAGCCGTACCGGTACTTCCGATATCTATGAATTGCCTCCGCTTCACGAACGCAAGCGAGAGGGTGGGAAGCAGTCCGGCCCGACCCTGCGGCAGCCTTTCCTGCGCCGCCATGTGAGCAGCACGCGCGGCGCTATATAGCGCGTCCTCTTCCAGCGCTTGCCGATAGATTTCCATCAGATCGGCTGCTTGGAGCGGAGTATGTAAAGCTGCTCCTGCAATCAATAACGCACAAATATATTGCGGAATTTTCACTTTGATTCCAGATTGTCTAACTCTTGGACGAAAAAAGAGCTATCGACCGATTGGACGCGGTTGAGCTAGATCAGCCAGGCGGACTTGTAATTCATGGATTGGGCCGTAAGATCAAAATATAAATCTCTCGGGCTGCATCGCGTTCTTGAGCGGGGAAATACAGGTTTCAAACAAGCCGACTGTATTATATACGCCTGCATTTTCCTTTTGGACCACGCAAGTAACGAGCACGGCTTGCATGACAGGTGCGTCGCCTACCACTGCGAACAGACGTCCACCGGTTTTGAGGCTTTTTTGGAAAGCCTCCGGTAAAACCGGAGTCGACCCCGTCAGCACGATCACATCGTAAAGCCCATGCTGAGGCCAGCCACAGGCTGCATCTCCATGCTCCAGGGTTACATCGGTGATTCCGTGCGCCTGGAGATTTTTTTCCGCCATGGTTTTCAGTTCCGGCACGATTTCCACGCTGCAAACAGATCCGCCTTTGGCTGCCAGCAATGCCGTCAGGTATCCGCTGCCGCTGCCTACCTCCAAAATCCCGTCGGTTTTTTTTACCTGCAATTCCTGCAAGATCCGCGCTTCCATTTTTGGGGCAAGCATTACCTCACCGTATCCCAGCGGAATTTCCATATCCACAAATGCAAGGGAACGGTAAGCCGCGGGGACAAATTCCTCGCGCCGCAGCTCGAATAATAATTTGAGAACTTCCTGGTCCAGCACTTCCCATGTACGAATTTGCTGTTCTATCATGTTAAAACGGTTTTGCTCAAGATCCATGTCCAGCCTTATATAAAATATCGTCCCAGACTTGCAATTATTCCACATTTCCATTAGCTTCACAGCAGCAGCTAGGGGTCCCTTCCGGAAACGCCGGAAACTGGTGAGATAGTCCCTTATTACCTGACACGGATAATGCCGCCGTAGGGAAGCTGGGATGTAACCATCCCGCTCCTTTACGGCACTAGAGGAGTGTATTATGAATGCAACCGTTTTAAATGCCGCGCAAATTCCTTTGCCCTTTTCGAGCAAAACAGCCCATGTGGACGAAGGGGCGGTCAAGCCTCTGCCTGAATCCAGAAAAATTTATGTGCATGGTTCCCGCCCCGATATTCAGGTGCCGATGCGGGAAATCAGCCAATCCGATACGCCCGCCAGCATGGGTGCGGAACAAAACCCGGCAATTTACGATTACGACACTTCCGGCCCGTACACGGATCCGGCGGTAAAGATCGATATCCGTTCCGGCTTGGCTCCCTTACGCGAAAAATGGATAGATGAGCGGGGCGACACGGAAACTCTCTCCGGCCCCGCTTCCGCTTATGGCAAGCAGCGCCTGTCCGACCCAAAGCTCGCTGAAATGCGCTTTGATTTGAAGCGCCAGCCCCGCTGTGCCAAGGCCGGGGCAAATGTCACGCAAATGCATTATGCGCGTCAAGGCATCATTACGCCGGAAATGGAGTATGTAGCGATACGTGAAAATCAACGTTGCGAACACCTGGGTAATCAACATCGGGAATTACTCACGCGCCAGCATCCCGGGCAGGACTTCGGCGCCTTTCTGCCCCGGCATATCACACCGGAATTCGTACGCGACGAAGTGGCCAGGGGTCGCGCCATCATTCCCGCCAACATCAACCATTCCGAATCCGAACCGATGATCATCGGTCGCAATTTTCTCGTGAAAATCAATGCGAACATCGGTAATTCGGCGCTGGGTTCAAGTATCCAGGAAGAAGTCGAGAAAATGACCTGGGCTATCCGTTGGGGCGGAGATACGGTGATGGATCTTTCCACCGGCAAAAATATTCATGAAACTCGTGAGTGGATAATCCGCAACAGCCCCGTTCCCATCGGCACCGTGCCAATTTACCAGGCGCTGGAAAAAGTCGATGGCAAAGCGGAGGATCTCACCTGGGAAATTTTCCGCGATACGCTGATCGAACAGGCTGAGCAGGGCGTGGACTATTTCACCATCCACGCCGGCGTGCTGCTCGCCTATGTTCCAATGACGGCAAAACGGCTGACCGGCATCGTTTCGCGCGGCGGCTCCATCATGGCCAAGTGGTGTCTCGCGCATCACAGGGAAAGTTTCCTGTATACCCGCTTCGAAGAAATCTGCGAAATCATGAAAGCATATGACGTGAGCTTTTCGCTGGGAGACGGCCTGCGCCCCGGTTCGATTCACGATGCCAACGATGAAGCCCAGTTCGCGGAACTGAAAACCCTGGGTGAATTAACGCAGGTCGCATGGAAGCATGACGTACAGGTGATGATCGAGGGTCCGGGCCATGTTCCCATGCACCTGATCAAGGAAAACATGGATATGCAGTTGAAATACTGCGCCGAGGCTCCGTTCTATACGCTGGGGCCGCTCACTACCGACATCGCGCCTGGCTACGATCATATTACGTCCGCCATCGGCGCGGCAATGATCGGCTGGTATGGTACGGCAATGCTGTGTTATGTTACGCCAAAGGAGCACCTTGGCCTGCCGGATAAGGATGATGTAAAAGATGGCATTATCACTTATAAAATTGCCGCTCACGCGGCAGATCTGGCGAAGGGCCATCCCGGTGCGCAGATTCGCGATAATGCGCTTTCGAAAGCCCGCTTCGAGTTTCGCTGGAACGATCAGTTCAACCTTGGCCTCGATCCCGACAAGGCAAAACAATTCCATGACGAAACCCTGCCGCAGGAAGGCGCCAAGCTCGCCCATTTTTGTTCCATGTGCGGCCCTCACTTCTGCTCGATGAAGATAACCCAGGATGTGCGCGACTATGCCGCACAGAAAGGTGTTGGCGAAAATGAGGCCTTGAAAAAAGGCATGGAAGAAAAAGCGGTCGAATTTGTGGCAAAAGGGACGGAGATTTATAACAAGCTATAATGGTAACGGCGCATTGCACTCATCCTGCCATAGAGCCAACCGTTAAACAGGAAGCGCTCGTCTTTCCCGAGAAACGGGAATCTAAGGGTCTTCTCTAGATTATTCGCTGATCAGCTCTATGGCAACTTCAAGAAGTATTTTTAAGCCTGAAGCGGGCTTCGATGCGATAATGCCCGAGAAAAATAATCAGCCGGTTAATCGCGACCACTATGGCTCCATTGGGAAAACCCGTTGCCTGGTAACACCTTGACTTACCCGCATCCACTCGTGCTTGTCCGCCACTTAATACTTTTGGCCGGATAATCGCATATGGACTGGTTTCTGTTCCTCAAAGCCCTGATCCTCGGCATCATCGAAGGCCTGACCGAATTTCTCCCGATTTCCTCAACCGGCCATCTCATCCTGGCGGCTGATCTGCTCGACTTCAATGACGACAAAGGGAAGGTATTCACGATTGTCATTCAGCTGGGCGCCATTCTGGCAGTATGCTGGGAATATCGCGTCAAGATTCGTAGCGTAGTTGCGGATGTGGGTTCGCGTCAGGATGCAAACCGCTTCGTGCTCAATCTTTTCATCGCGTTTCTGCCCGCCGCGATTTTGGGCCTGCTGTTCATTAAAACCATCAAGCAATATCTGTTTCATCCAGTACCCGTGGCAACGGCATTTATCATCGGCGGAATTCTAATTCTGTGGGCCGAGCGCAGGCAACACGTAGTGGAAGTTGAACGGGTGGAAGATATGGACTGGAAACACGCGTTGAAAGTCGGATTAATGCAATGCCTTGCCTTGATACCGGGTACCTCGCGCTCAGGTGCGACGATTATTGGCGGACTCTTTTTCGGCTTATCGCGCAAGGCCGCCACCGAGTTCTCTTTTTTCCTGGCAATACCCGTGATGTTCGCGGCCACCTTCTACGATATTTTCAAAAATCGCGATATTCTCCATTTCGACGATATCGGCGTATTTTTTATCGGCTTCGTGGCCTCCTTCATCAGCGCATTATTGGCTGTACGGGGATTATTGCGCTTTATCAGCCACCATGATTTCACCGTGTTTGCATGGTATCGCATCGGATTCGGGATCATTGTGCTGGTCACAGCTTACTCGGGAATGGTCAAATGGTCAGCAGCTTGAACTGAAGCCCGTCGACTTCCCGAATCTGGACGCGGAGAATTCTGATCCAGCGCTCCTGGTTTCCCGTCCCTCTGCTCAGCCTTGTATCCATGGCAACCCTGCTGCTTTCCACCCCCCCCTGGTACCACGATGGCCGGTCGCGTCCTTCTCGCCTTCAAAGCCTTCAAGAATATTATAGCAATTTGCATAGCCCGATTCGGTGGCGGTAGCCGCAGCCTGATGTGAGCGGCCTCCGCTGCGGCAGATGAACATCACCAGCGATTCCTTATCCACTTGGCTGGAAAGATAATCGAGGAAGCTGGAGTTGGGCCGCATCCAGGGATAGGATTGCCACTCGATTTCAACCGCCCCCGGTATTCTCCCTACCCAATCCAATTCGGCTCTGGAACGCACGTCCACCAATTTTGCTCCGGGCGCTTCCTGCAGCAGTTCAAGCGCTTCGCCGGGCAACAGTGCGCCTTCGTACGGCAAATCCATTTCCCTGGCACGCTGTTGCGCCCTCTCCAGTATTGCAGTGATGGTTTCCATATGGTTTTCCAGAATAACGAATTAAAATGCAATGGTAATCCATTTTCAAGCGGGTGTTTACCTAAAAACTTTATGTACCGGACAGGCTTCATAGCGAGCGCCAGCGCAGCGCCCACGATTCCCCGGCATCTTTTCCAAAGATGTCTGGTTCCGGGCATGTTCGGCTCGACATGTTGAAAAAATGAAAACGCTCCTGCTGATATAATGTTACCTTTATACTTATACCCTTCAATTCAAGGCAGTCTTCATGGAGAGAAATATGGCGGTACCCGATGTTCTGAAAATGATCCAGGACAATGAAGTCAGGTTCGTTGATTTAAGATTTACGGATACCCGCGGTAAAGAACACCATGTAACGCTTCCCGCCCATGCCATCGATGCGGACAAGCTGGAGGATGGTCACGCGTTCGATGGTTCCTCCATTGCCGGCTGGAAAAGCATTCATGCATCCGACATGCTACTGATACCCGACCCCGAAACGGCAAAAATGGACCCGTTCATGGACGAGGCGACGATGTTCATGACCTGTGATGTAGTGGAGCCTTCCGATGGCAAGGGCTATGACCGCGACCCGCGTTCGCTGGCGAAACGCGGCGAAGCTTACCTTAAATCGACCGGCATTGGCGACATCGCCTATTTCGGACCGGAGCCTGAATTCTTCATCTTTGACTCCGTTATCTGGCACGCCGATATGTCCGGCTGCTCGGTAAAGATCGAATCCGAGGAAGCGGCCTGGAGCTCGGCAGTAAAATACGAGGGGGGCAATACCGGGCACCGCCCCGGTATAAAAGGAGGATATTTTCCCGTTCCTCCGGTTGATTCCTTACACGATATTCGTTCCGCCATGTGTCTTGCACTGGAAGAACTGGGGATCGAAGTCGAAGTACATCATCATGAAGTCGCGACTGCCGGACAGTGTGAAATAGGTACCAAGTACAGCAGCCTGGTGAAGCGCGCTGACTGGACCCAGGTATTCAAATATGTCGTGCACAATATCGCGCACTCTTACGGAAAAACGGCGACTTTCATGCCGAAACCCATCGTCGGCGACAATGGTTCCGGCATGCATGTGCACCAGTCGATCTGGAAAGCCGGGCAAAATTTATTTTCGGGGAATGGTTATGCGGGGCTCTCGGAAATGGCGTTGTATTATATAGGCGGCATTATCAGGCATGCCAAGGCTTTGAACGCCATTACCAATCCGGGCACCAATTCGTACAAGCGCCTGGTTCCCGGTTTCGAAGCACCGATCAATCTTGCTTATTCGGTAAGCAACCGTTCCGCCGCAGTGCGTATTCCCTACGCCAACAGTCCCAAAGGAAGGCGCGTCGAAGTACGTTTTCCCGATCCTACCGCTAACCCTTATCTCGCTTTCACTGCATTGATGATGGCTGGGCTGGACGGCATCCAGAACAAGCTTCATCCGGGTGACCCCATGGACAAGAATCTTTATGACCTTCCACCCGAGGAAGCCGCCAGGATTCCCAACCCTTGCACCTCGCTGGATGAGGCACTGGATAGCCTGGATAAGGATCGCAGCTTTCTTACCCGGGGTGGCGTGTTTTCGAATGATATGATAGATGGCTACATCGAACTCAAGATGGAAGAAGTGACGCGGTTTCGCATGACCACCCATCCGGTCGAGTTTGATATGTATTACAGCTTATGAGGATGAAGCCCGTTCGCCCCCGATTCCACAACCGCTGAACCAGCCTGGATGGTACCTGACAGGACATAATAATCGATGAACATCCTTATTGTTACGTTACTCGCCGCACCCATGCTCATGCTTGCCGGATGCGGCGAGAAAGCGCCGGCGACCGCAGCCAAAACGGAAGCGCAGACGCGGCTACCGGATGAATTCACATCGGAAAAACAAATTCCGAGCATACTGGAAAATGAACTGACCCCGGAAGAACAATCAGCGATATTAAAGGAAATCATGCCGGGGAGCTCAGAGAATGAAGCGACGCCGGAAGAAAAATTCCTGCAATTAAGGAAAGATGCCGACGCTGGCGATGCCAAGGCACAAAACGGTCTGGGCGTTATGTACTACACCGGGGAAGCCATATCCAAGGATTCATCCGGTAAAATCCTGAGCAATGACCCTGTTACGGCTGCTGCCTGGTTCCATCGATCCGCTGCGCAGGGATATGCGGATGCCCAGTTCAACCTCGGGCTGATGTACGCAAATGGTGAAGGTGTCGCGAAAGATCCGCTCAAAGCAGTAGAGTTATTCCGAAAATCGGCTGATCAGGGCAATGTCGATGCCGAAAATAACCTCGGGGTGATGTATTTCGCCGGCGAAGGAATAGCCAGGGATACCGATAAAGCCAAAGAATGGTTCGCGAAAGCCGCCGCCCAAGGAAATGCTGATGCAAAGGTTAACCTTGATGCAATGAAGTAAAACGAATTGAACCCCGCCTCCATCGAGATCATTGGCGCAATGCTGTTTGGCGTCGCGCTGATCCACACTTTCTCGACCAAATATTTCGAGCAATTGGCGCATAGCCACCCCACCCACGCAGGCATCTGGCACTTTCTCGGCGAGGTCGAGGTTGTTTTCGGCTTTTGGGCCATGGTCCTCGTCATCATGATGTTTGTCACGGACGGCAAGCACGCCGCCATCGCTTACCTTGATCAACAGAGCTTTACCGAACCCATGTTCGTGTTCGCCATCATGGTCATCGCGGGCACTCGCCCGATCCTGCAGTTCGCCATGCTCAACGTAAAAATGCTCGCGCGGCTCCTTCCCTGGCCGGAGAGCAGCGCGTTTTACTTCATCACATTATCGTTCGTTCCTCTGCTGGGCTCATTTATCACGGAACCGGGAGCCATGACGTTAGCCGGACTGATTCTGCTTGAGCGTTATTATTCCAGGGGGATTTCCACCCGGCTCAAGTATGTCACTCTCGGTGTGCTGTTCGTCAACATTTCCATCGGTGGAACAATGACATCCTTTGCCGCACCGCCGGTTCTCATGGTGGCGGGCAAATGGGGATGGGACACCGCCTTCATGTTTGCTACATTTGGCTGGAAGGCCGCGATCGGCGTGCTGGTGAATGCCTTGGCCGTCACTTTCCTGTTTCGACATGAATTATCGGGATTGAAAAATGAAGCGCGCGCTACACATGCCAAGGTCCCATTACCCGTAGTACTTGTGCATATCGTATTTCTGGCAGGCGTGGTAGTGTTTGCGCATCACCCTGTCGTCTTCATGGGGTTGCTGCTCTTCTTTCTGGGCTTTGCGAGTGCCTATGAGCGCTATCAGGACCGGCTGATTCTGCGCGAAGGATTGCTGGTCGCTTTTTTTCTTGCCGGGCTGGTTGTCCTTGGGGGACAACAGAAGTGGTGGCTGCAGCCCTTGCTGACCGATATGGACAACACGGTACTTTTTTTTGGCGCCACTTTCCTTACCGCAATCACCGATAATGCAGCGCTCACTTATCTGGGTTCTCTCCTGGAAGGCACGAGCGCAGAGTTCCGATATTCGCTCGTTGCCGGCGCCGTTACCGGCGGAGGTCTTACCGTCATTGCCAATGCACCGAACCCAGCAGGCTTTTCCATATTGAAAGGTTCATTCAGAGACGGAGCAATACATCCTTTAGGCTTGCTGGCAGCCGCGCTTCCACCCACGATCGTCGCCATTCTTGCGTTTCGCCTGCTTTAAACCGGATAATCGAATATTACCGTTGGGCCCGCTGCCTATAAATTAGTGCTCATACGGGAGTGCAGATTCGTCTTTCTTCAGCGCATTCAGGCTGTCATTCTCCGCGCGCAATATTTCGACTTGTTTACGCAAGCGGCTTATCAGAATTCGCTCACGCAACATCGTTGGCACCGTAATCAATGCACCGATGAGCGTTCCCACGCCGAAACAGGCGGCAATCACAGAGGAAAGCGACGCATCGATGCGCCACAGCAAGAATACGACGCTTACCGCCACGGCGTTCTGAACCGCGAACATGACAATCAGAAAAACAATGGTGAGCGCGACAATCAGTTGTAGTTGCATGACAGCTCCTTCCCCGGCGACTGCTCGCTTCCTGGCTGCGACGCAATGCGCTACCTGAGAAAAATCAAGCGGCGACCCTGAATATCGGAATCTCCCGAATACTCGATATCGGCGCGATACCTAACGCCAGCGGCACGTTGAAGCGGGCCCCATGGCAGAGTTAAAGATAGTACGCCAGACACTCTTTCCGGATTTGTATCAAAAAACTTCTTTCCGACCGAGGTTCAGGTATACGCCGCGCGTTAGCCTACCTGGCCCGGATGTTTCATAAATTCGCGTGATGATTGCGCAGGATTTTGTTTTGTAGGGAGATTTTGTGAAAGAGTGGCGTAGTTATTCATACGCCCGACTGAACGAAATTTTCATACGAAACAAAAGACC
>JBDSOQ010000095.1:0-4317 GCA_039914755.1 Nitrosospira sp.
GATTCGTTCAAATTTGAAAATCCCAACGTCGACAATACATGCGGCTGCGGTGAGAGCTTCAGTTTGAAAGAACCAGTCAAAGTTTAGTTGTGTCAAAGATCTGAGAAGTAAAAAAACAAGAGCCGTATACGGAGCGGCAGATTCCTCGATATATCCTTGAGGCAAACGACATTGGAGCAATCTAGATGAGCGCAGTATTACAAAAACTGGTCAATCAGCCTTATAAGCACGGTTTTGTTACCGAGATCGAGTCCGATATCGCGCCAAAAGGGCTTAACGAAGACATTATCCGACTCATTTCATCAAAGAAAGAGGAGCCGGAGTGGCTGCTTGAGTTTCGGCTGAAGGCGTATGAGCAATGGCTCAAGATGGAAGAGCCACAGTGGCCAAATGTCAAGTATCCGAAGATTGATTTTCAGTCAATCAGCTACTATGCAGCGCCGAAGCAGAAAAAGAAGCTGAACAGCATGGACGAGGTCGATCCCGAATTGCTGCGCACTTTCGAGAAGCTCGGGGTGCCGATGCACGAGCGGGCAGCGCTCGCCGGCGTAGCGGTGGATGTGATCTTCGACAGCGTGTCGGTTGCGACGACCTACAAGCAGAGGCTTGCCGAGGTGGGCATAATTTTCTGCTCGATCTCGGAAGCCGTTCATGAGCATCCGGACCTGGTGAAGCAGTATCTTGGCACGGTGGTGCCGGTAGGCGACAATTACTACGCGGCGCTCAACTCGGCCGTTTTTACGGATGGTACATTCTGCTTTATTCCCAAAGGCGTAAAATGCCCCATGGACCTGGCTACGTACTTCCGAATCAATACGGAGGAATCGGGACAATTCGAGCGTACTCTGATTATCGGCGCGGAGGGTTCGTCGGTTTCCTATCTCGAGGGTTGTACCGCGCCCAAATTCGATACCAATCAATTACACGCCGCGGTGGTTGAACTGGTCGCGATGGACAACGCCGACATCAAATACTCGACGGTGCAAAACTGGTATGCGGGCGATGAAAACGGCATGGGCGGCATTTACAACTTCGTTACCAAGCGTGGCTTGGCCAAGGGCGTCAATTCGCGCATTTCGTGGACTCAGGTTGAAACCGGCTCGGCTATCACCTGGAAGTATCCTTCATGTATTCTCCAGGGCGAAAACTCGGTAGGAGAGTTTTATTCGGTGGCTGTCACCAATAACTATCAGCAGGCAGACACCGGCACCAAAATGGTTCACATTGGAAAAAATACGCGCAGCACCATAGTCAGCAAGGGTATCTCCGCCGGCCATTCCAATAACAGTTACCGCGGGCTGGTCAGAATCGCGCCTACCGCCACCGGAGCGCGCAATTATTCGCAGTGCGATTCAATGCTGATCGGCGACAAATGCGGAGCCCATACCTTTCCTTACATACAGGTTCGCAACCAGGAAGCCAAAGTCGAGCATGAAGCATCAACATCAAAGATCGGCGAAGACCAATTATTTTACTTTGCCCAGCGTGGCATCGGCAGCGAGGAAGCGGTATCGATGATCATTAATGGATTCTGCAAGGATGTTTTTCAACAGTTGCCGATGGAGTTCGCGGTCGAAGCGACCAAGCTGCTCGGATTCAAGCTCGAAGGGAGCGTCGGATGATTTATCAGGATAGCAAAACGTTACTTGAAATACGCGGGCTGCGGGCGACTGTCAACGGTATCGAAATCCTCAAGGGTATAGACCTTACGGTTAGATTCGGTGAAGTGCACGCAATCATGGGAACAAACGGCTCGGGCAAAAGCACCCTTGCAAAGGTGCTGGCCGGCCACGACGCATACCAGGTAACCGGCGGTTCGGTAGCGTTAGAAGGAAATGATCTGTTTGATCTGAAACCGGAAGAACGCGCGCGCGCTGGCGTATTTCTCGCCTTTCAGTACCCGGTCGAGATCCCCGGCGTTGCCAATAGCCATTTTTTGCGTCTCGCCTACAATACAGTACAGGCACAACGCGGCAAGGACGAGCTTGATCCACTCGAATTTGATGACCTGGTGCGTGAAAAAATGAAATTGCTGGACATGAACCCCGATTTTCTCGATCGTGGCGTCAATGAAGGTTTTTCCGGCGGGGAGAAAAAGCGGAACGAGATATTGCAAATGGCGTTGCTTGAACCACGGCTGGCAATTCTCGACGAGACCGACTCCGGACTCGACATCGATGCGCTGAGGATCGTCACCAGGGGCGTGAACCAGCTTGTCAACAAGGATAATGCGGTCATATTGGTCACGCATTATCAACGCCTTCTTAATTACATCGTGCCGGACTATGTGCACGTAATGGAGTCGGGTCGCATCATCAAGACAGGCGGCAAGGAGCTTGCGCTCGATCTAGAAAACCGTGGGTATGACTGGGTCGGCGCCGAGCAACGTGCTGCGGTCGGGGCATGAGCATGAACATGGTTGCCGGCAACAGCTATCTCGAAAGCCTGCTTCAGGGGCAGCCACAACTGCCGCCCAGTCCGCTCGCATGGTTTAATCGGTTGAGAGCAAATGCGGTTGATTGTGCCGGTAGATTAAAGGTGCCGACGACTCGCGACGAAGAGTGGCGCTTTACCGATATTTCACCGCTTGCCAAGCTGTCCTTCCAGCCGCTTCGTGGTGCCTCGACGGTGAAAGCAGCCGACGTGGAACGTTTCCATCTGGACGAGGCGGCGATCAGGCTCGTGTTCGTCGATGGCACGTACATGCCGCAGTTTTCCACATCGCCGGACAGGGTCAGGGAGCTCGGTTTGGTAGTCACGGATCTGTCGACGGCCATATCTACGCACGGCGTGGCAATAGAGCCGCATCTCGGACGCCATGCCGGGTTTGAGCATAACCTGTTCACCGCACTGAATACCGCGTTTCTCCATGACGGAGCACTGGTCGTGGTACCGCGTGATACGGCGGCGGGGGAGCCGGTGCATGTGTTGTTCATTGCAACACAGCCAGAGGCGGCAAGTCATCCGCGTTGCCTTCTGATTGCCGAACCGGGTAGTTCAGTCACGCTGATCGAGGATTATATTACGCTTCATGAAGGTGCCTATGTCACTAATGCAGTGGCGGAAATCGCGCTGGGAGATAATGCCGAGGTTAATCACATCCGGGTGCAGCGTGACAGCATCCACGCGTTTCATATCGCAAACTGTGCGGTATCGCTAGCACATGCAAGCCGCTATCGATCGGTCAGCGTCGCGCTTGGTGCGCGTATTTCACGATATGATTTGAGTGTGCTGCTTGCGGCGGAGGGAGCCGAGTGCGCGATTGATGGGCTGGCCTTGATTTCGGACCGCCAGCTTGCCGATACCCATTCCTGCATTGATCATGCGGTGCCGAATTGCACCAGCCGCCAGTTACATAAATGCATCGTCGATGGCGCTGCGCACGCCGTGTTCAACGGTAAGATAATAGTACGCCCAGGGGCACAGCGCACCGATTCCACGCAATCGAGCCGCAACTTGCTGCTGAGTGCGAAGGCGCGTATCGACACCAAGCCACAGCTTGAAATCTTCGCGGATGACGTAAAATGCGCGCACGGCGCAACCGTTGGTCAGCTCGCCAGCGAGGAACTGTTTTATCTCAAGAGCCGCGGGCTATCCGAGGTGATGGCGCGCAATCTGTTGACTTATGCATTTGGCGCCGAAATTATCGACCGCATTTCCATTGCATCCCTCAAGCACCGGCTTGAGCAAATGGTACTTGAGCGGACTCAACGAGATTGACCATGAAGATCATAGATTCCACCCTAAAGCCGCAATTCGCTTCGACGTTCGACATCGACCGCGTTCGCGCTGATTTTCCGATCCTCGAGCTCCAGGTTGAGGGCAAACCACTGGTCTACCTCGATAATGCGGCGTCCAGCCAGATGCCGCAACCGGTAATCGACCGTCTGGTACGCTACCAGACGACCCAGCACGCCAATATCAATCGCGGCGTGCACTATTTATCCGAATTGGCCACTGCGGAATACGAGGGGTCGCGCCGCAGGTTGCAACGTTTCATCAACGCGCGCGAAGACAGGGAAGTCATTTTCACCAGTGGCACCACCGATGCGATCAATCTCGTAATGCATGGTTACGGCCGAAAATTCATCGGTGCCGGCGACGAAATCATTCTGACTACACTTGAGCATCATTCCAACATCGTGCCTTGGCAGATGCTCGCAGAAGAGAAGGGCGCGAAGATCCGTGTGGTGCCCATCAATGATGCCGGGGAGCTCCTCATCGATGAATACGAAAAACTGTTTACCGAGCGAACCAAATTCGTAGGTGTGTTGCATGTGTCGAATGCACTGGGTACCGTTAATCCGGTCAAGGAAA
>JBDSOQ010000134.1:0-10287 GCA_039914755.1 Nitrosospira sp.
GGGCCAAGGGGTAGGCGTCTTCTTTCTCCGCTGG
Source organism: Nitrosospira sp. (assembly GCA_039914755.1). Taxonomy (GTDB): domain Bacteria; phylum Pseudomonadota; class Gammaproteobacteria; order Burkholderiales; family Nitrosomonadaceae; genus Nitrosospira. Next base: position 35 of record JBDSOQ010000134.1, read on the forward strand.
CAAGGAAACATCAAGGCGCGGTTCATGCACCACCGTCAGCATGAAGTTCCCTGGGAAGGTGGGGCATCTTCCTTGAGGAGTAGCTGGTGGCACAACGATATTTATGAGGACGCCCTCGCACGCGTCGAACACCTCGACTGGAATGGCGTATCCATGTTCGAGTATCGTTGGGATCCGACAACCGATGAATTCTTTCTCATGGAACTGAACGCGCGCTTCTGGGGTTCGCTGCACCTGCCAATCCACGCCGGAGTCGATTTTCCAAAGCTCCTTGTATCAGTCTGGGCTAACGAAACGTTTCCGGCACCCGAAGCCCAAACGGGATTGCGCTGCCGGCTCACTTTCCCGAAAGAGATCGAATACGTGATCTCCCGTATGAAATCACCGAACTTGAGTTTGTGGGAAAAGAGTGGGACATTGCTGGAGTTCATCATGTTGTCTCTCGATCCCAGGGTTAAGTCGGATATGCTTTTTCCCGGTGACAACCAACTGTATTGGCGGTCAATTTCCGACACAATTCGGAAGCTGCTGTCCTGACCTGGTCCGCAAAACGATGTGTAACGCGGCTACCTTTTCAACCGAAAACATGCATGAGCCTACGCTACACCATCGATTAGCCCAATTCCCGGCAAGCTCTGGGCAACCGTCGCTCTGGAGTTTCGACTGCGCAGGCAGCTATAAGAAATGTTTTGAAAAGTAAAGCAATTTTCACTTTTTCTTAATAATTTAAGAAACTTATAGTACTATTAAGAGGGTTGGTTCGCATTGGGATGGTGCGTCAGCAAAGTAAAACGGAAGATGTAACAGAGCAATCCAACACTTATGAACAAGCGGGAGCGTTTCTGAATAAAGACGCTCTATTTTTTTGTGGTGCTGCAATTACTCAAACGAGAAAATATAAAAAGAAGCTCGGAGAATTGCCTCAATGCCTGCTTTGCGTCTTTGACCTGAATAGCCGGAGGGATCAGGATTAAATTACTAATTCGGGTTGCCATCGGTGTATTTAGAACCGTGGCTAATCAATATGTTTTAAGAGCGTAATGGTATCGATAGCAGGACGAAAAAATGCGTTTTATCAGATGTTGCAGCAATGGGGCTGGTTTAATCTCAGTCTTTTCATGCTCAATAGACTTCTCGTCGCGGTGTCAAAGGGCACCCTTCGATTATATAAATATAACTTGATGGCCCAACCGGTAGCAAAGACCTCTTTACTTCCGCCGGGAAGGGGCAAAAAAATAGAAATTCGGCTGATTCATGAACATGACGAAATTACCCGGCAATTCCCCAGGCCTGCTGCAGCGATTCAGGCACGATTTAAGCTGGGAGCAAAATGCCTGGTCGCTTTCAAAGATGGACAGTTTATTGGTTTCCTGTGGCTATCACTGGGCAGCTATCAAGAAGACGAAGTGCGTGTCCGCTATATTCCATTACCGGCGGGGCGCACAGCTTGGGATTTCGATGTATATGTGGCACCGGATTTCCGTTTTGGATTGACTTTTCCACGATTATGGGACGAAGCAAACCGGTTATTGATGGAAAATAACATCCTATGGTCGTGTAGCAGGATTTCAGCATTCAATTCCGGTTCGCTCGGCGCCCATGCCCGGCTTGGATCCGTATCTCTGGGAAGCGCCATTTTTTTTTACGTTAGCCGGTGGCAGATTACGCTCGCTTCCATATCCCCCTATTTTCATCTTTCATCTCATTCCGGTTCGTTTCCGGAATTTCGTCTTAACACTCAGGGATTCGGGAAAATTCCGTCCACCCCGCAAGACAAATCAACTACGGAGTAATCATGCAGTACCTCGAAGAAGTGAAAAACGTCCTGTCCGATGTACTGAGCCTTTGGGAGCGAAAGAATTCCCTTAATGAAAATTCGGCCTTGTTGGGAAGCCTCCCGGAATTGGATTCTATGGCTGTTGTCAATGTGATCACTGCTTTGGAGGAACGCTTTGGTATTTTAGTGGATGATGATGAGATCAGCGCAGAGGCTTTCGAAACGCTCGGAAACCTGACACATTTCGTTGAGCAGAAACTTGCTGGGTGAAAGAGCATCGACCAACTTCCCTGCAGAGCCTTTCTTTTTGAAAACGGTTCTTGGGCGACGTTTCTGCCTTTTTCATAGACCCTATTCCGACACGGAATGCCGTGGAGCTATCATATATGTTCATCCCTTTGGCGACGAGATGAACAAATCCCGACGTATGGCTGCGCTGCAGGCGAGAACCTTTGCTGCGATGGGGTTTGGCGTGCTGCAGATAGATCTTTTCGGCTGCGGCGATAGCAGCGGCGAGTTTCGCGACGCGCGCTGGGATATCTGGAAGCAAGACCTGACTTCCGCACGAAATTGGCTGGCAAACCGCATCATCGCACCGGTCAGCCTTTGGGGCTTGCGCCTGGGCGCGCTGCTGGCCTTGGACTTCGCCAGGAATGAGGCCAGCATTGATCAAATAATTCTATGGCAACCGGTGATTAGTGGAAAATCATTCCTGAATCAGTTTTTGCGGTTACGGATGGTTAATGAAATGCTCGCTGGCTCAGGCGCGGAGAAAGGAACAGGGACGAATACGATGCGCAAATGCCTGGCGAATGGAGAAATGCTCGAAGTAGCCGGGTACGAACTTGCTCCAGATCTCGCTGCGGATATTGATAGTTTAGACACGGCGGGGCTAGCCGTCGAGACAAGTATCATTCACTGGTTCGAGATCGTCGCTGAACCGGGTCGCTCCATCACACCCGCTGGGACGAAGATCTTAGAGGAATGGAGACGGAATGAGGTCGATCCTCATGTGTATCTTGTAACCTGCCCGCCATTTTGGGCGACCCAGGAAATCGCTGAATGCCCTGAACTCGTATCAGCTACGGCGGGCGCCCTTGCCAAGGGGGCATGATGAACTTCGACGAACGTGTCCTTGTCTTTTGTTGTGAAGGTGCCTGGCTATATGGAATTTTAAGTTTACCTGAGCAGGCTGCCACCAAGGGGGTGCTAATCGCAGTTGGTGGACCCCAGTACCGCGCCGGAAGTCATCGCCAATTCACGCTTCTTGCGCGCCATCTGGCCGCGTATGGTATCCCGGTCCTGCGCTTTGATTTCCGTGGAATGGGGGATAGCGAAGGTGAAGTCAGGACCTTTGAAGATGTGGGGAATGATTTACACTGTGCGATAGATAAATTTCTCGAGGAAGCGCCATATCTCACCGAGCTGGTGATTTTGGGTTTATGTGATGCCGCATCGGCCGCAACTTTCTATGCTCACCAGGACCATCGTGTGACTGGATTGGTTTTGCTGAATCCATGGGTAAAAACGGATGGTGGATCCGCCAAAGTCTATCTGAAGCATTATTACGTCGCACGTCTTTTTCAGCCGGAATTGTGGCGCAAGATATGGCGCGGAGATTTCGCCTATGCTGCGGCTGCACAGTCGCTTTTTGGAATTATCGGCAAAGCTGTGGCGGGAAAAGAAAAAATTAGTACACCCTTACCAGAAAACGCGGCTGATAAATCCTGTAGTCTTGCGCCATTGCCGGAGCGAATGTTTCACGGGCTTGCTCGCTTCAAGGGAAAGGTGCTCCTGATTATCAGTGGCAATGATCTCACGGCTCAGGAATTTTCGGATCTGGTCAAAGGTTCGCGCGAATGGCAAAAACTTCTGGCGTCTTCACGGATGTTGCGCTTCGACTTACCGGAGGCTAACCACACTTTTTCCCGCCGGGAATGGCGTGAGCAGGTAGGCGCGTGGACAAGGGATTGGATTCACTCGTGGTGAATGTATTTTGCTAATCATGGCAATCATGCCATTCAAGCACAACTGTGGCGTTGATATGGCATATCACCCATAAAATCGCCATTTTCTGGCGCGCCACGAAACTGAGTCAGCAGGTGACCGAGGGAGTACTGACAAGTTCCAAAATCGAGACTGACAAGCTGAAAAATTCGATGAGGAAATAGATTTCCTGAACCGGCATTCTGTTGAAGTATGTTTACTGGGAAAAGCAGGCGTATACTTAATTACGAGGTACGTTAGTGAACGTCATATTCAGCATTGTAATATTAGCAATTACGGTTACTTCGACGAGTCTTGGAGCGGCTCCTTATTGTGGAGCATTGAGGACGGGATATGACTACACGGATAGTGAAGAGAAAAAAAACCTGGTAATTGTTGAGGATCATCATTTTACCCCCAATGTAGAAAGCCTGCGCCATGGAAATACTGGAACTCTTGGAGGAGAGTTGAGTTACACGCTTATGATGTCTCCCAATCATCACCGCGCACTGGCTGCATTTGCAAAACTTTCGCTGAGAGATAAGACATTAAAACCGGATGGCTCAAAATACTCGGTTGGATGTTTTTTTGACCGCGCCATTCGATTCAAGCCGAATGATGCAATAGTACGTATGGTATTCGGCAATTATTTGGCTAAGGCTGGGCAAGTCGATAAAGCAACCGAGCAGCTTCAGATAGCTATTGACCTCCAGCCAAAAAACCCTACCATCAACTACAATCTCGGCTTGCTTTATATGCAGAAGAAAAACTATGAACAGGCAAAAATTTATGCCAAGGAAGCGTATGAGCTGGGCTTTCCCCTTCCCGGTCTGAAGAACCAGTTGATACAAGCGGGAAAATGGGATGGTGATTGAAAGGCTGACGGATCAGCTTTGAGAAAATCCTGGATATACTGCATACGATAAAATGTGCATCTAGGCCGATCCGCCCGTTGCGTCTTTCTCGGGCGCAAGATGGGCGATATACCAGGCCATGGCTTGCTTGAGCCCTTCATCTATCCGATGAGTCGGCTCAAAACCCAACATTTTTCCAGCCTTGGAAATATCCGCTTGGGAATGCCGTACATCGCCCCTGCGAAAATCTGCGTACGTGGGCTTATGGTTCTGCAGGCCGGGAAACTTCTCCGCAAGTAACGCGCGTATCATCTCATAGAGTTGATTCAGACTTGTACGCTCGCCAACTGCCACATTGTAAATCTGATTGACCGCTTCGGAATTTTTAGCCAGCGCCGCAAGAAGATTGACTTGAACAACGTTCTCGATAAAGCAGAAATCCCGGCTGGTTTCGCCATCTCCATTAATGTATAAAGCCTGACCCCGGATAAGCGCAGCAATCCATTGAGGAATCACTGCCGCATAAGCGCCGTTTGGGTCCTGCCTGGGGCCAAAAACGTTGAAATAGCGTAACCCGACGGATTGCATACCATAGCAGCGTGCGAATACGTCGGCATAGAGTTCGTTGACATACTTTGTAACAGCGTATGGCGAGAGGGGCTGGCCAATTATCGATTCCACTTTAGGGAGACCGGGGTGGTCGCCATATGTCGAACTGGAGGCAGCATAAATGAAGCGTTTGACCTGGGCATCGCGTGATGCCACCAGTAAATTCAGGAATCCGGAAATATTGTTTTCATTTGTCTGGATAGGATCTTGAATGGACCGCGGCACAGATCCAAGCGCGGCCTCATGCAGCACATAATCCATGCCTTTGCATGCATCCTTGCATGCTTGCAGGTTCCGGATATCCCCTTCGATAAAGTTGAAGTTGAGCCATGCCTCTTCCCCTACCAACTCCTTTATCTGCTCAAGATTATGCCGGTAGCCGGTCGAAAAGTTGTCCAGGCCTGTTACCTTTTGATTCAGCTTGAGCAAAGTCTCCAGTAAACTGGACCCGATAAACCCGGCAACGCCGGTAATCAGCCAGTGATACTGGTGATTCTTCAACTGCTGAAGTACATCTTGATATCTTGCCATTATTCGACCAGCCCTTTCCTGAAGAATCTGTGAATAATTTCCGATTTTACCAGCTCAACCGCCAAATAAGCACTCCACAAAAGATCTGTTCAGTGCTCTTTATTTTCTTCAAAGCCGCCAGACGTTTAAGCCGGCCTCACGCAGGGCCACCGGGTCAAACTGGGATTTAACATCGATAAAGCAACCTTTATCGGTAATTTTGGATTGAAAATCGGCCAAAGGTCTGTTTATGAATTGCCGATGCGAGACGGCAACAATGAGTGCATCAGCGCATGGAAGATTTTCCCACGACTCAAGTTCCAGGCCATATTCATGCCGAGCTTCTTCAGGATCGGCCACTGGGTCATGGATGTGAATTTCTATGCCATAGGACTTGAGTTCGCTGATCAAGTCGGCCGTTTTAGAGTTTCTGAGATCAGGGCAGTTCTCTTTGAAGGACAAGCCCAGCACATTCACTCGGGCGCCTTTGACATTGATGTCAGCCTTGATGATGTGTTTTATGGTCTGCTCGGCAACAAATTTAGCCATACTATCGTTGATACGGCGGCCAGCGAGGATAACCTGCGGTATGTAGCCGATCATTTCAGCCTTGTGGGTAAGGTAATATGGATCCACACCAATGCAATGGCCCCCAACCAAACCGGGGCGAAAAGGAAGGAAGTTCCATTTCGTTCCGGCCGCCTGGAGAACCTCCATGGTGTCGATTCCCAGCTTATCGAAGATGATGGCAAGTTCGTTCATTAGCGCGATATTCAAGTCACGCTGAGTATTTTCGATCACCTTGGCAGCTTCGGCCACCTTGATACTGGATGCACGGTATACGCCAGCGGTAATTATGCTTTCGTAAAGCGCGGCGATTTTCTCCAACGTATCCTGGTCGTCTCCCGACACAACCTTCAGGATACTGGTGAGCGTATGCTGCTTATCGCCAGGGTTAATACGTTCTGGGGAGAAGCCGACGTGAAAGTCATCTTTCCATTTCATGCCCGAATGTTTTTCGAGAACCGGAACGCAGATTTCTTCCGTTGCGCCTGGGTAAACCGTAGATTCGTAAATAACGATGGCGCCCTGCTTCATGTGTTTTCCGACGACCCCGCTGGCGCCGATGAGCGACGAAAAATCGGGCTGATGAGCAAGGTCTACCGGGGTGGGAACTGCGACAACAATATAATCAGCGTCGGACAACTCGGCTGGATCGGTAGTAACCGACAGGTGACATGCCGCCTGTAGATTATCAAACGAAACTTCGCCGGTTGGATCTATGCCGCGCTTGTAACTGTCGACTTTGCTGCTGGAAAGATCATATCCTATGGTTCGCCGCTTTTTTCCAAATTCAACTGCCAAGGGTAACCCTACATACCCCAATCCAACCACAGCCACCAGGCTCATCAGTTATCTCACACTCCGTTTATCATTCATATCGGCAAAGCGACCTGCCGTACTGTACTCCAACTCCCTATCATCCGGCAGTATCTCCTTGAATAACATTGTACTAAAGTGCAATTTCCACATGACTTATTTCAGCATATCATGCCGGCAGGTGACTCAGATAAAGAGCGTGGGAAAATTCAGCAGCAAATCAATTTCAGGAGGAACAGCCTGAGCAACGCGCCAGCCCGGGTCGTAAGTGCTTCGTAGATTGCCTGGAGGCAGGGATCGAAAACGCAACAAACACGACATGGCCTCGGCAAGAAAAAAACAAGAGGGCAAAGATTGTTACCGGGTCAGTGGACTATTTCTTGTGATGCGCCGCCGCTTTCGCAAATCTGCCGGGCACGGGAATGGTCAGCTTGCTTCAAGCTGATGCATTCGTTTTTTAGGGGCTCGCTTCCTGTCGGCTTTGTACGTTTAGGCATGATAACGCTCTTTGCCTGACGTATTTATTGGAGTTTCAGATTTCTTTGTCCGTGGCGCAACAGCAGCCCAGTTCTTTATCAGGCATTTCTTTGTCTGCGTACGCTATCCTCAAACGTCGTATCAGAATTGGCCACGTCAGCTTGACGTCCATGGGCATTTGCAGACGCTTCACCCCAAATCCGCCGCAACGCATCCCACATGCTGGTCCGCACGGTCTTCAGATAAAGTGTGTTGTCGCTCAAGCCATTTACGAGACGTCGTTGGGCCTCACCGAGGTTGTGGTAGGGCAAGCTCATGAAAAGATGGTGGGTAGCGTGATAGCGCAAGCCAACCGGGGCCCATAAGGCGGTAATGAACAGGTTGCCTGGAACATTTATCGAGTCGAGATATTGTTCGTGAAATTCCATGGGTTGATCACCGGGATTGCGGTAAGCATGTGCGCTTAACGTACGCAAGGAATTTATAAAAAAGATGAACATTGCAATGACATACCAGAAGACCAGAAAGTGATAGGTCAGCACGCCCAGCGCAATGCAGGTAACCACCGCTGTTATGAATACAAAAGCGGCAAACTCCTGGAGCTTCCAGTTCTTGTCGCTGCGAATCGCATTCTCCTCACGCTTGTAATTCATATCGATGGTGAGAGAAGAAGCGCGTTCCCAGACCAGTTTACGCAGCGGAGGGATGAAATACGATAACGGTGTAAGAACCAAAAAACGGATGATGAAAAAGAGCGGCAGAATAAATGAGAGCAGTACATAGCCGACCATGATCACCGGCCTCAAGGTAGCAAAAGGGACATATTCCCCATCCTTGGCGGTGCCATAGACATCACGCTTGTGATGATCGTTGTGAACGCCGTCATAGGTAAAAGAGGGAATCAGTAACGGTATGCCGCAAGTGACATTCCACACCAGGCGGAATAGCCCGAATGTTCCCGTTTTCAGGTGAGCCAGTTCGTGAATGAAAATAGCCGCACGATAAAACGCAAGCGTAGCAATAATAAAAAGTGGAAGTTGCCAGGCAGAAAATAATGGCATGGACAGGACAGTCAAAAAGGCGGCCCAACCCAGCGAGATATGAAAGAGAAAATCCGCCCAGTAAATCCAGGGATTGGGCGTCATCAGATCGCGGACAAGACTGTGCGCCTCCCGCAAGGGAAATTCCCGGCCCGCTGTCGTTTCTATCATTCCTGGATACTCATAGAATCGTTCGTTGTGATTGAATCAGGGTTGTCGGGCATTACCGAATTTACTACTTGATCAAATCATCCATATTTCCCGTGTCGATACACAACCCAAGGGTTCCTTGGCTTGGCACGCCATAAGATTGCAGGCTGAGAGGCTTATCAAAATACCTCGGCATCAGCCAGCGTTGGTGCAATTGCGTCTTTCGCCGAAATAATGGGTTGCGTACCCGCTTCGACCGGCCATGAAATTGCAATTTTCGGGTCGTTCCAGACAATGCTACGCTCAAAGTCGGGAATGTAGTAATCCGTAGTTTTATACAAAAAATCGGCACTTTCACTCAACACGTAAAAACCATGGGCAAAACCCGGTGGCACCCATACCTGACGGTAATTATCTTCGGTCAACTCCACCCCGACCCACCGGCCAAAGGTTGGAGATGATTTGCGGATATCGACTGCCACATCAAAAACCGCACCGCGTACCACACGCACCAGCTTGCCCTGAGGCTGCCGGATCTGATAATGCAAGCCGCGCAATACACCTTTGACAGAGCGGCTATGATTGTCCTGCACGAAGTTTACGCCAAGCCCGGTAGCCTGGTTGAAATTTTTCTGATTGAAGCTTTCGAAGAAGAATCCCCGGCTGTCACCAAAAACTCTCGGCTCGATTATCAGCACGTCTGGAATGGCGGTGGGAATTACCTTCATATGACCACCCGCTCACTCAATAGACGCAATAAATACTGGCCATAGCCGTTTTTTGCCAAGGGTTTCGCCAGCTTCTCAAGCTGTGCGGTGTCTATAAAACCCTGGCGATAGGCGATCTCTTCCGGACACGCTACCTTGAGACCCTGGCGGTGCTCAATGGTTTCGATAAAATTGCTGGCTTCAATCAGACTTTCGTGAGTACCTGTGTCCAGCCATGCATAACCACGGCCCATGATTTCGACGCTGAGCTGGCTGCGCTCCAGATAGCTTTGGTTTATATCGGTGATTTCCAGCTCGCCCCGAGCGGAAGGCTTGAGCCTGCTCGCAATATCGACAACCTGGTTATCGTAGAAATACAGGCCAGTCACAGCATAGTTGCTCTTGGGCAGGGTCGGTTTTTCCTCCAGTGAGGAAGCCTGATTATGACTATCAAAAGCGACCACGCCATAGCGCTCGGGGTCTTGTACGTGATAGGCGAATATGGTCGCTCCTTCCTGCTTTGCCATGGCGCGCTGGAGTCGCAGGTGCAAATCGTGTCCATAAAAGATGTTATCGCCGAGCACCAGGGCGCTGGGATTATGCCCGATAAAGTCTTTACCAATGGTAAAGGCCTGAGCCAACCCATCCGGACTGGCTTGCACGGCATATTGCAAGTTCAGCCCCCAATCGCTTCCATCGCCCAGCAGCTGTTCAAAACGCGGCGTGTCTTGCGGCGTGGAGATGATGAGGATATCGCGAATAC
>JBDSOQ010000220.1:0-8331 GCA_039914755.1 Nitrosospira sp.
ACCATCTTCTTCATGCTCAAGCGGAACCAACACTACCGGGATTCGGCCACTGACTATGAAGCGCTTTCAGTACAACGTAACGCCCCTCGCTGGATCAAGGCACTGACGAAATTCAGCTTCATCTCCACCGTCGCCTGATTCGCCTGCACAAAAAATCGACGGCCTTCAGTGGTCAGGCGTGCGCTCGCCTTGCGGGTGGTTTCTTTCACGTTAATGTACTAACGTGCCGTCCTTCTAAAGATTATTCCAAAAGATTTTCAAAACTTAATTTCTTCTTCCCGCAAACTTCATCATCGCAGCCATGGATCCTTTGAAATCTGACATTGAGCGATACCTCTGAAAAACACGATAGTGCGCCACGCCTCTGGGTAAAATTGGGCCGTTCATCATGTCAGATAAACTGAATCGCCAGTCCTCAGCTTTACTTTGCGGCAACTAACCTTGGAGCGAATAATGTTCCCGGCAATAGTGATAATTTTATAGGAAAACTCACATTGCTGACTGCCAGTAGCAGCCTGTGTGTTGGCGGCATGGTATACGGTCTGGGTGAACATTATCGATTCAATATTTCAATTCTGGGTCATGTCGCAAATTCCATTAGAACTTCCCGATAATTGAGTAAGAAACAACGCCACATCTAAATTGACCTTGTATTTATTCGGCCACGATTTGGTTTCTTCCATAACGCGACCAACGACTATATCGCAAACTTGGCTCTCTTAAGCGATGAGGCATCAAACATACATCTCGTCGCAAGCTCATTTAATGGTGACGGGGCTGGGGGGATCGGGCAAACAGAATTTGGTTTACCTCTGCGATCTTACCGCCGTATTTGCGACGCACAAAGATCATCGAAGAATTTTTGCCCTCGCTAAAACATTCTGCATTACCGGCCCTGCCGTATCAGGTTCTTCCTGTTTTGAGCCTGTTAGTGATACCCAGCTCATCCTGTGATGAGAAAAAATATGGATAGAACGATTTCTCCTGCCCGTGCCGTTCCATTAACCCACCAAATTTATGAATTTGCTCAGACATATATTCAATCTTCAGCCTGAGTAACACCGCAGGTGCATTAACTCGCGTACAAACTCTTTGTTCTCCAAAATTTTGAAACCCAAGCATTTTTTTGTAAAACATCGCATGTCGGGGGTTGACTTCGATAACCCAGTCGGTAAAACCAAAGATGTTATGCACATAAATGTAAGACACATGAATTAAGGAAGCAAAAACTCGCTTGGGTATGTTGTCGTCAATTGCCAACCTGGATGGCTCAGATAGCCTGCGTCCTTGCGAACGCAGTTCATCCAGTTTGTCACTAAAGTTTTCATCTGCCGGCAATTTAATATCCCCATCAAGACAAAGCGTCATCGTACCAACGGTTTTTCCTTCGGTGGTATCAGCCACCAGCATGATCCTGTTCGGCTCATTACATAAGAAAGGGTCAATAGAATATCCTCTCCAGCCATACCTTTTACGGATCAGCAAGGAGGCAGCCTCGCGCCGACCTGCCGAATTGGCCATTCGGATATTAAATGTCTGTTGATCGATCGCATGATCAAGATTACCACCAGATGACTCCTGGATACACATATCCCGTAGTCTGGATGATGGAAACGAAACAATCGTATTTTCGTCTTGAGCCAAAAAAAGGTTCCTGACAGGTTCTGTCGAATGAGATGTTTGTAATGTATGCATGACGTTAAACAGATATTTATGGTAAAGCAACATATAAGCAAGTTTTATGCCACAATATTTATTATTTATTGTCAATAGGATATACATTGGCAAACGAAGGTACTGTCTCCGAATATTTGACGTAATTTGACGAATTCTTTTTCATGTTGATTTATAAGGCTTTATCTTGTCTACATTTAGAGACACCCAGCCTGAAGTCAGTACGAAGTACAGGGGGTTTCTTTTAGATAAGCTCTATGAAACGCTTATTTAATCTGCCGTCTGTAAAATAGATAGGCGTTATATAAATCTCTGTGTTTAACGTCAATCCTGGGATAAAACTTTAAAACGAGTCTATGCCGTGCCACTTTCAAGGAGGCCAGCATCGCGATTACATAGGCCGCTAAGCTGTGGCAAAGGGGAAAGTCTTATGCAAATGCAAATCGGTGCGACGGTAGTTGTTTAAGCTTAACCAAACGCTCCCCAAGCGAGAGAGAGCTGGCCCACCCGTTTGAACAGCAGCCTGAGTACTTTAAGTGGAATCTCTGCTGATTTTCATGTTGCCAGTTCAACCGTCGGCAACATCACGGCATAAGCTTCATCAGGTGTTTTCTTGAGTTATGCTCAGAACTTGTGTATGACAAGGAGGATTGAGGCGACGTATTCTTGATGGTTCTTCCGGAATCATCAACCTTATGAAAGGAGGAATACGCCTTGGAGCAAGATAACGTAATTGGGTTAAAGAGTTCAGGTGTGCCATCGGCGGTAAGTGATGCGCTGACAGAATTGTTGCGAGACGGCACGCGCCAAATGCTGGCATTAGCGGTGGAAGCAGAAGTGCAGGAATTTCTATTGCGACATCGGTCGCATCGGGATGAAAGCGGGCGGCAGCGTCTGGTGCGCAACGGCCACCTGCCGGAGCGCACGCTCCAGATCGGGCTGGGCGCTATTGAAGTCAGGGCGCCCCGGGTTAGAGACCGGGGCAAAGAGATCAAATTCAGCTCGGTGATACTGCTGCCGTATTTGCGGCGCACGAAGACAATCGAAGAACTGTTGCCCTGGTTGTATCTGAAGGGCATATCGACGGGTGATTTCAGCGAAGCGCTGACCGCACTGCTGGGGCGCGATGCTTCTGTGCACCATCTTCTTGTGCGACTATTTTGTGAATTCCGTCTTTCGGCGGGAACTCTTGCGCGTCTTGAACCGGGGTGAAGCCACCAATACTCTCAAGCGCGCGAACTACATCGGCCGCGTCGCCGCTCAGGCCAAGCGCGAGGAGGAGATGCAGGCGGTGGCCGATGCGCTCAGTCTCCTTGCCAACATCGTCATGGCCTGGCACACGGTGCAGATGCAGCGGATCTTGGGAAGCGGGAACGTGCCAAGCGCCTTGATCAGGCGCATTGCACCAACGCATATCGAAGGCCTCAACCTGCGCGGCATCTTTCGCTTTCCGATCGAGGAGTATGCTGAACAGTTGCTGCCGACGGCGATCTGGAAGACCGTCAAACAGGGTTATTGATGATGTCCGCAACGCCGAAAACGTCACATTCGCTCTGGCGAACGGGAAATACTGAAGCTACCAGAACTTATCGCCCGATGCCCCTAGGAAATAACGGTTAATCCTACCGTGCGTTATTGCACTGAAAACAAAGAAACCTCCTGTCGCGGTACACGGCCAAAGGCGCCGCAAACCGGCCGGACAACAGACAAAGGATCGGATAAATGGCAAACACAGCACTAAACTACTACCTACTAATAGTAGGTGGGTTAGCGCAGCTTTGATGCAGACGACTAAAGTCGTCTAACCGCATCAAGCTAAACGTCACCGTCTAAAGACGGTGGTTTTAACCAAATCTATTGAAATCAATCAGGTCTAGATTCCTAGGATAGCGGAGACCTGCACTCGCCGAAAGCAAAGCCAACCGTTGATAGTGCAACGGAGTCGAAATAGACGACATCCCTTGTCGTCTGTTCCTCGCTCTTCACGCCGCCAAGCTTCCAGGAACTCAGCGACCTCTGGAGATGTTCCTCCGGCGGCGATTGTGCGAAAGATCATTCACGGTTGCCCTCGATCCTGGATGATGGTCTGTATTTGTCAATATCACGTTCAAGACGCTTCTAAAATACGCTGAACGACAAGTGCCAGCAGTTCCATCGGTTCGACAAAGCTATAGCTATTTTTCGGCGCTTTGCCGGCGCATTGAGCGACCTCCCACTTCAATCTCATGAGCGCCGATTCGCAGTGGTTGCAAATCCGCATCAGCGGCGTCCAAGCGGACTTTGCTCGTAGCGTTCATCATTCATAGTACACTCCGCCGCGCGTCAAAGAACGCCGTGCTTCTTCAGCAGCCGATCAAAGAATGTCGCCGCCACTTGCTGGGCGCTAGGCCCGACAGTCCAAGACAGCAGATCGACATCCATGAATTCCTGGCCACCGAAACGGTAGACCTCATATCCTGCCAACTTCAATCGACGGTCTTCCATCGCCATCTCCGCATAGCGTTTTGCGTTGGCGATGTACAGGTCGCGGTCCGCTGAATCCTGCACCGCATAGTGATGCCGACCATCTACTTCGAGGACGATACGGGCGCCTTGGGCAAGCATCAACAGAAGATCCATGCGCTGGCGCACCAGGACTTGTTCATCCCCGCGCTCTCGCCGCGTATAGGGGTCATAGTGCAGATAGACCTGCGGAATAAGGACGGGCAGCTTCGGGCCGAGCAGTGCCCCATAACGCTCGTAGTAGCAGTGGAACAGCGTGTATTCCCCTTCGACTGGGCACTGCGCACCGACTGCAACAGCCGGCGATACAACTCCGCCTTCGCAATGCTGGCGTCGGACACCCCATGCGCCTGTGCCCACCAGTCCTGTAGATCCTGCCAAAGCAGCAGTCCTGAGCTCGGCAAGGGTCGATCAAAGACCAAGACCTTATCGGCATTCTTCACGATCTCCACGTCGTTGTTAACGGCATCGCGGAACACCAACTGCGGCTTCTCGCCGATCGACGCAAAAATGAGATTCTTCATCTCACCGGCCACGCCGAGCTGACTACGGACAACGCCATAGATTGCATAGCCGGACTCGGCGTCAATCTGTCTGACCGTGAAGCCGTCACGTTTCAAGGATTGAGTGATTCGCGCTGCGAGTTCTCCCTGCTCCGCATCACGCCGGGTCATCGGATGGAGCAGCTTCTCCAGCAAGCCGAAGAAGCGGGCCTGGCTGCAAGTCAGCGCACCGCATCGAGTCAGCAACTCTTCGTGCGACCAGTCATCGTTGCGAATGCAATGCTGAGCAATCTGCCGCTCGAGACTGTCGCGTCCGAGGATGCCTCCGGGGTCATCCCGGATGATGCCGACGCCAAAGATCTCGCTCAGGCTGTCGAGCAATGGCAGTTCGCCGAACAGCTGCGACAACGGATTGATCGCCTTCAAGACATCGCGCCGTACCAGTTCGCTGATCCGGTGCTCGGCATGTCGAGTCATCTCGATCACGGTGTCGCTCAGATCCTCCGATGCATATTCAAGAAGGACCGCTTCAGCGATGAGCAGCAGATCAGCCCGGCTCAGTGACAACAGTCGGCTCTTCACATACATTCGCTTGCTGCCAAACGCTTCCGTCCCGTCACTCTCCCCTATCGAGTCCTGGATGCCAAGGCGCACACATGCCGCGGGGACGTTGTATGCCTTGACGCTGGCCGCAATGGCTTCCGCGATGTGGTCGCGCAGCGTTTCCAGAGGAACGACGATGGCCATGGTCCGCGGGGTCAGTAAACAGCCATCGATCAGTGCAGCCTGCTTTGAGCCTGCAGGGCGTCGAACCTGGGAGACCGAAAAATCTCCCTCGAATCAGGATACGTCTTCAGATATCCGGCATGGTCTTCAGCCGCCCAGGGCACAAACACGATATCCGTCACCCCACTGCTGGCGACGACCTTGTCCATCTTCTTCGGATCGATGAAAGCCGCCAGAGCCGGGCCTTCAAGCCTGCGAATCTGGATCTTCTCAGTGATCAACTGGATCACGATACCCTTAAGGTCGAGCCTGTTGTCCCGGTCGAGCACGCGCACGACGTCTTCCCCAAAGACAATGCAAACGACACCATCGAGATTGTTCTTGGTGTGAACGGCCAAGCCCATGACGGTGCATCCGCGCGCCTTCATCAGGTCGCCGCATTTCAGGAAGGCGGCGCGCAGCGCCTCTTCGTCGGATCCGATGGATGTCGTGTGATACCGATCCAGCATACGTCTCCTCACATTGCGTCGATGTATTGATGAATCCGGGCCACCAGCGCAACGAAATCCGGCTGACCTTGGTAGTACAGCGCTTCTGTCTTGCGGTACTCCAGTGCGAAACGCTCACATTGCGCAGAGTCGGCCAGGACGAAAGCGGGGTTTCGGGCAATCACCTGCTCATCACCGCTCCGAAAGCGCTGCGCCTTGCGCTCCTGGTAAGCGGACTCCCGCATGAAGACCTGCACCTCCTCCAAGCCGAGAAGGCAGTACACGTCGTAGTAGTGCCGCAGGAAGTTGCCGGGAAACGCTTGCGCTTCGCCCAACCGGCGGAACTTGGTGGAGATCGTCTGGAGCTTCTCGACGAAGGTGTGCGTCGGCGCGTAGCAGGGTACGGTTACGGCCCGGTTGTCGAACACATCGACGCCTTGATCACGGGCAACATCCAGGGCCCATGAGGAGATGGTGACCGACCGATTGGGCGCCGTGTCATCAAAACCCAGTTCCAACAGAATGCCGTCCTTGATGCCAGCCAATGCCGCTGCACGCGGTGTGTAGTTCAGTCGGATGCCGGCACTGCGCATCTTGTCGTCATCAAACTGCGTGTCGCGCACCACGCTGTCGATGCCTGGGATGCGGATGCGTGCTGACAGTTCATCATAGTAAGCGCGGCGCGAAGCGACGTGGCCGGCTTGTCCTGATTGCGCCCTGCCTTCACATCCATGCCGTCGAGCGGCTCGATGCGGATGTCGATGTCCTCGGAGAAGCGGTGGATGACGCCGAACCCCTTTGACAGGGAAGCACCCCCCTTCAACTCGAACTGAAAGCCTTGGGCCTGAAGCCCCCACAGGCAATGCATGATCCAGTAGTCCTTCTCGACCAGCATGGGATCGAGTCCGTGCTCGTCGGCGACGAGCGCCAGCAACTGGTCGAAATCCCGCCTTGCGTGCAGGAGGTCAGGCACCCACCCACTCCCGCAAGCGCTTGCGGGTCGCCACGCTGCCAAAGCTGTCAGCTGCGCGTTGAAGGCGGGCCGAGTTGAAAGACGGCAGCTTGCTGCGCGCTTTGCGCAAGACCGCATCGCGGTCCTCGGCCAACTCTTCTAGATTGTTCAGCAGGTCGACATACAGAAACTCGGGTGTGAGCTTCTTCGGAAAGCGCGGCTTCACGCGGAATTCAAACTGCCGGTTGCCGAGCCGGAAGACGCCATGGCGCTTGTGGTTGTAGACCAGCGTGCGGTTGTAGAGCTGCGTAGTGCCCAGGCCTACGGCGTTGTAGGCCGAAGGGGAGAACACGAGAAAGTCCCTGTCACGCAGGAAACTACCCACCACTTGTTCATCGGCAGGCGGCAGCGGACCAAAGCTGGATTGCTTCGGTGCGTGGTACAGCCCCTGGGCGAGCTTCTTCAGCTTCCCGATAGCCACCAACTCACGCAGATGCCTGTCCACCGCGGTGGACAGGCGTGCGAGATCCTCCCGCCGATAGACGCGGCCGGCTTGCAGCTCACCCGCAAGGTGCGCAACGGCGCCTCGGAGGGAATCAGTGGAAGGCGGAACGATGGCAGACATGGCTAGTTTTTCATTGAGATTTCATGCATTTTATCGCATTCCGCCGGCCGCGTCTACCCCCGAAAAATGCACCCTACGGGGTTGGCCTGCTGGCGGGCCCAAGCCGATTTCCTTGACCGAACCATGTGTGATCACCGCGACATCCCGCATCTGACGACGAGCGGTGCGATAGAATTTCGCGGTGCGTTCGTCGACGCCCAGCTGCTCACCATGGAGTAGTCGTGCGCCCGCAGCCAGCGGCTGGATACCAGTTGCGTGTCGCCCAGCTCAGCCAGCAGGCGGTTCAGTTTTCCTATATTTTGATCACCCATGGTGCTCAAAATATAGGTTTTATAAACTTCTGCCAAGTTGTGTCGGTTTGAGTGAGAGGAAAAACGATCACTCACGGTGATTTTTTTACGACAACGATAAACCGCCAGCCGTCCACCGGCTACGAAACATCGTGCCGCCCTCCACTCACACGGCCGCGCTCAGCACCGGCAGCAATGCGTGGGGTTACCATGTTACAACTCATCCAACCTCAGCCAGGCGCCGTGAACGACCAGGCGATAGTTCGAGGAAAACGCTATCATTCCAATTTCGCCCTTATCCAGTACAGCGGCTATCGCTGGGCTGCAAAGAGGCAATTCAGTTCGAAAGCCAGGCAAAGGATAGGATAAATGGCAAGCACAGCAATAAAGAGCGCGAGTTCTCCGATCGACATATATCGCCTTGCCGCCAGCCATCTCTCTCTCATTGATGAGTATTGGTCACGATTGATAAAATCGGTGGGGCCATGCATGCATCAGCCTGAGCCCGCACGTGAGCCTTACGAAGCACTGGTGAGAGCGGTGGCATACCAGCAATTGCACGTTCGGTCGG
>JBDSOQ010000083.1:0-7668 GCA_039914755.1 Nitrosospira sp.
GTCACTTTTTCGCTGCGATTCTTTAAGTCCGACAGGCTGCCAGCTTCTTCCGAGGATTTCATTTCCATGAAAGCAGGTGCGCGGACCGCCAGCTCTGCGGAGATGGATTCCATGGATGTCCAGACGCCGCTGTCGACGCCAGGATACATCAAGCGATGTCAATCGCTGCCATCGCTGTGCAGCACAACTCGTTTAGCGTCCTCTCGGCTCTCCGGCACGAGCGTGCCAGGAACAAACATGATCCCGCAGCGAATGCGCTACTATCGGCCTCGATCGAGAAACCGATTTCGCGCCGGGGGTTTACTTTACATAACCCCTGCGAGTCGCCTCGTTCAGGCGAGACAAATTGGAAAGACAAAAGAATTGAACGAATGGTCGGGGTGAGAGGATTCGAACCTCCGACTCCTGCGTCCCGAACGCAGTACTCTACCAGGCTGAGCTACACCCCGAATCAATTGTTTTCAAACACTTATTTTTGTTATACGCAACTTGTTTCAACTTCTCAAGCCCGTGGGCAGCAATTGTACGCAGGAAGAGATATCCCGGCAATCCGGAACTGCTCGGAAAACGTTCAAAATTGAGCAAAAGCTGGATTAATGATCCCAGCACGGAAACCGGCTAGTAATTTCGCGCCACCGCAAATATGCTCAGTTGTAATAAAGATTCCTTATAGCTGGAATCAGGCAGCGACGAAATCGTTTTGGATGCCATCTCGGATTCGGATTGTGCCCGCTGTTTGGCGTAATCCAGTGCGCCGGTTTGCTGGATAACCTCCAGGACGGGCTGGAAGCCACCCTCGCCGCCCTGCTCTATGGCGTTGCGTATTATCGCCGCCTGCGCACTTGATCCTGTTTTCATGGCGTAAATAAGCGGCAGCGTAGGCTTGCCTTCCGCCAGATCATCTCCCAGATTTTTGCCCGTTTCATGATAGTCCCCCGAGTAATCGAGCATGTCATCGGTTAATTGAAATGCGGTGCCGAGATGCATGCCATAGGCGGCCATCGCCTCCTCCTCCGCCGGCGTGGCATTGCCGAGGATCGCGCCGAGCCGGGTTGCCGCCTCGAACAGCTTCGCCGTTTTATAACGGATCACTCGCAGGTAATTTTCCTCGTCGACATCCGGATCGCGACAGTTGAGCAATTGCAATACTTCGCCTTCGGCAATGGTGTTGGTCGCATCCGCCAATACCTGCATGATGCGCATATTGTCCACTTCCACCATCATCTGGAAGGCACGGGAATAAAGAAAATCCCCCACCAATACACTGGCAGCATTCCCGAACAAGGCATTGGCTGTTGCCTTGCTTCGCCGCAACTCGGAAGCATCCACGACATCGTCGTGCAACAGCGTCGCGGTATGTATGAACTCCACGACTGCCGCAAGATTGTAGTGGTACTGCCCCGCATAGCGAAATGCATTGGCGGAGAGAATCACAAGCGCGGGCCGTAAGCGTTTTCCGCCGCTGTTGATGATGTATTCGCTTACCTGACGGATGAGCTCCACATCGGAGTATAGTTTCTCTCGAATAACTGCATCTACCGCGCCCATATCCTGGGCGATAAGACTTCTGATACGTTCAATTGACACTGAGGTTCCTGCAAAAAAGATGCCATGGTAGAAACGTCCCTGCCACCGTGTCAAGTTCAATAGCGGGTGCATCCCGACATTTTGGCACAAAACTGGTTCGCAACAGGCCTTTGACCTTAAGCGAGCGACTATGTATAATTCGCGCTCACCTCTTTCAGGTCACTCTCGTACGAGAGCATAGGAATCCAACATGTATGCAATCATAAAAACCGGCGGAAAGCAGTATCGCGTTGAGGCCGGGCTAAAACTTAAAATAGAACAGGTGCCGGCGGATATCGGGAGTGAACTCCTGATAGACCAAGTCTTGATGGTTGCCGACGGAGACAATATTTCGGTGGGCAAACCCTTGCTGGATGGCGCTTCGGTCAAAGCCACAGTGCTGGAGCAAGGCAGACACGCCAAGGTGCGCATTTTCAAGCTGCGCCGGCGCAAACACTACCAGAAACATCAAGGACACCGGCAGAATTATACCGAAATCCAGATTACTGGCATTTCTGTCTAGGAGAGGAGAGTTTACCATGGCACATAAGAAAGCAGGCGGCAGTTCCAGAAACGGTCGTGATTCGAATTCCAAGCGCCTGGGAGTAAAAACTTATGGCGGCGAATTGATTCCGGCTGGAAGCATCATCATTCGTCAGCGCGGCACGAGAGTTCATGCCGGCGAGAATGTTGGCATGGGCAAGGACCACACGCTGTTCGCCAAGATTGACGGCAAGGTCAATTTCGGCGTCAAGGGCTCGCCACAACGTAAAATAGTGAGCGTCGTACCGGTCTAGTTTTACTGATCTCCGCTTAAAGAGCCCTGTCATACCGATAGGGCTTTTTTGTTTGTACCGCCGATAACAGGCAAGATCATCCATGAAATATATAGACGAAGCAATAATCCATACCATCGCGGGCAAAGGGGGCGACGGCGTAGCCAGTTTCCGCCGCGAAAAATTCATTCCCAAAGGCGGCCCTTCGGGCGGCGACGGCGGGCGCGGCGGCAGTATTTTTGCCATTGCCGACCGCAACATCAATACCCTGGTGGATTACCGTTTCGCGCATACGCATCGCGCCAAGAAAGGGGAAAACGGACGCGGCTCGGATTGCTACGGGAAAGGGGCCGACGACATTATATTACGCATGCCGGTAGGTACCGTTATCACAAACACCAGCACCGGAGAAGTGATTGCCGACCTGGAGCAGAACGAGCAGAAAGTTTTACTGGCCAAGGGCGGTAAAGGCGGGCTTGGAAACCTGCATTTCAAATCCAGTATAAATCGCACACCCCGCCAGTTTACGCTGGGTGAACCTGGGGAGGAATTCGACCTCAAGCTGGAACTCAAGGTTCTGGCGGACGTAGGGCTTCTGGGTATGCCCAATGCCGGCAAATCTACGTTGATCAGCGCAGTTTCGGCCGCTCGCCCTAAAGTAGCGGATTATCCTTTCACTACGTTACATCCAAACCTGGGCCTGGTACGCGTGGACCAGAACCGCAGCTTCGTGATGGCGGATATTCCCGGCCTGATAGAGGGGGCGGCGGAAGGCGCGGGATTGGGTCACCGCTTCCTTAAACATCTTACCCGTACCCGTCTGTTGCTGCATATTGTGGACGTAGCACCGCTGGATGAAAACGTCGATCCCGTGCGCGAAGCCAAAGCCATCGTGAACGAACTCAGTCAATATGATGAATCTCTGTACCAAAAGCCGCGTTGGCTGGTACTCAACAAGGTCGATCTGCTGCCGGAAGATGAGCGGGAGAAAACGTGCAAAAAATTCGTACGCAGCCTCGGCTGGAAAGGAAAGACTTTTATTGTTTCAGCACTGGCTGGTGATGGCTGCAAGGAGCTGACCTACGCCATCATGAATTATCTGGAGCAGGAAGCGAGAATTGCAGATCGGGAGCCGGCACCAACTGACGAGCATCATCCGGAATCTTAAGTCGCGGGCTTTTCTTTAAACCCGGATAATCCATTAGGACGCAAGATGACGGCGAGGCAGGTTGCGAGACAGTTTTGCCGGTTGAGAGAAGTCCATAGCCTGGTCTATGGACGCCGCGCGCAGGTAGCGAAATGGCCGCGAACTGACCGCCAGCACTCGCGTAGGCTCGCAGAGCCGCCTAATGAATTATCTGGGTTAAAGGGAAATGACGAAGCTGCATGCTATCTGCCTCATCCTTTGGCTTAGCAGCCTGGCGCACGTATATAATCCGGCGACCACAACGTAGAATCAGATATGGAATCCATTTTAAAACAGTCGCGGCGCATCGTCATCAAGGTTGGCAGCAGCCTCGTCACCAACCAGGGGCAAGGGCTCGATCATACGGCGTTGGCGGGCTGGGCGGAGCAAATCGCCAGACTCAAGGAAATGGGCAAGGAGGTCGTACTGGTTTCTTCCGGCGCGATAGCGGAAGGCATGCGGCGCCTGAAATGGAAAAAACGACCTCATGCATTGCACGAGTTGCAAGCGGCTGCCGCAGTCGGGCAAATGGGACTGGTGCAGGCCTATGAACACTGTTTTCGCACCCATGGGATTCAGGCTGCGCAAATACTGCTCACTCACGAGGATTTGTCCGATCGGAAACGCTACCTCAATGCGCGCTCGACGCTGATCACGCTATTAAGCATGAACGTCATCCCGGTTATCAACGAAAATGATACGGTGGCGACCGACGAGATCCGCTTTGGCGATAACGATACGCTTGCTGCACTGGTAACCAATCTGATTGAAGCCGATGTGCTTGTGATTCTTACGGATCAGGGCGGATTATTTACGGCCGACCCGCGTAAGGATGCGCACGCAAAGCTCGTGGAAGAAGCCAGGGCTGGAGACCCTGCCATTGAATCGATGGCCGGCGGGGCGGGCAGCGACATAGGACGCTGGGGCATGCTGACGAAGGTAATCGCAGCGAAGCGCGCGGCACGCAGCGGTGCTCACACCGTCATCGCATCGGGTCATGAGGCCAATGTCCTGATTCGTCTGGCGAGGGGAGAAGCCGTTGGCACGCAGCTAATGGCGGAAACCCTGACGCTGGCGGCGCGCAAACAATGGCTTGCAGACCACCTGCAAATTCGCGGAAATGTGATGCTGGATGAGGGTGCCGTGGAAGCACTTGCAGCGGGCGGTAAAAGTCTTTTACCGATAGGCGTTACAAATGTCATTGGTACCTTCGAGCGCGGCGAGCTGGTGGGCTGCCTCGATCCCGTCGGGCGGGAAATTGCGCGAGGACTCATTAATTACAACGCTGCGGAAACCCGGAGAATTCTGCGGCACGCAAGTAGCGAAATCGAGACTGTTCTGGGTTATTTGGGTGAACCGGAACTCATCCATAGAGATAATATGGTCCTGCTTTAATATCGTAGAATATTGCCTTGTTCAATCTCTCCGAGAAGCGTTCAATGAAGCTCACGAAAATAGACGATAATTTTTCTGCCAGCCCACAGATCAGTGTTGAGGATTTGCTTGATATTAAAGCGGCTGGTTTCAGGAGTGTAATCTGCAATCGACCGGATAGCGAGGACGGTGGCGCCCATCCGGATCACAATCTACTTGAGTCGGCGGCAAAAGAGGCGGGCCTCGAATTTGCCTATCTTCCGGTTGTGCCAGGACAAATAAATGACGCCCAGGTTGCTCGGTTCAAGCTGGCGATTGATGAACTGCCCGGCCCCATACTTGGCTATTGCCGCCTGGGGATTCGCTCGAAAGTGCTTTATGAGCGTGCGCGCTGAAAATCACGGCCCGATCTGTTAGCGTCGAAGAAATTTTTACCTGACCAGCAAAAGTACGCTTCCGCCTAATATCGTACCGCTCGCGGGTGGATTCCTGCTTTCAACGCCTGGATAGCCTCATCGGCATCCCTCACCATATCGAATCCAAGCGGACAGAAAAAATACCTGTAGAGCGCGCGCTGGGCGTAGTTCTGGTTAAGTGTTTCGAGATCGGCCCATTTCGACCTTCCGGCCCGCGTCCAGGTATGGTCATTCCGGCCATAGGCATAAGTTCTTTTTTCGGCAGTCTGGCAACGTATTCCTTCGTAGCTCACGTTCATTCCGCCTTGCGATGACTTGATAACGAGGGTGTAGCGCACTACGCCATCCTCTCCCACCGCGATGGACAAGGCATCGACATAGTGAAGATTTGTGCTGACAGGACCTGCATCGAATTGCAGCAGATTTTCCGTCTCCGGATAGGGAGGCAATTGCGCCTGTAGTTCCACCCAGGGCCTCTCATGATCGAATTCATACTCGAATTTTTGTTGCTGGGCGTAAGCTGCAACCGGCAAGAGACATAGCAACAGCAAGAATCTTTTCATTACGTGGTCAAATCCTTGATCAAGGATTCGCGTACCGTTGCTGGCACCGGCTCAGCCGTAACCCCGTAGGCATGATGATCGATACCCATGCTCAGGGATACACCCTGATGCAGCGCTTTTATCATCTCCCCAGTGAGTTCAAAACGCAGAAAATGCACCGCGGATGTCTTCTCTTCGTTTTCACGCTCCATATCTTCATCGGCGATGGCGTAAACTGGATCACAACCATTTACCCTGACCCATACCTTATCTTCTATACCGATCAGTTTCGCCAGCCTGGCGGCGCGCTCGACCGGATCAGGATATTCGATCATCATGGTCGCTTTCCAGTTGGCGCCATCCGGAACCAGCGGACCATACGCATCCAGCTCGGCAAGTATGCCGTCTTCATCAAAAATCTTCTCTGCCCGCAGCATTTCCTGGATTTGATACCGTACCGTCAACTCGTCCTCGAAAATAAGCGTGACATTCTCACCCAGATGAACCTTGCGGTTTTTTTTGTGCGCCATTACGCGAGCGCGGAACTCCTGCCTCGCTTTAGCGTAGGTTTCCAGGGTCATCAGACTATCAGGAGTAATCGAGGGCATGAATTATTATTCCATTGCATTAAAAAAATAGGCCGCTTCTGGTTTCGTTCTCCGTTCCTCGCGGCACCTATGCGTACTGTCTCGTGTCTCGCCTTCACTCTCCATTCTCGAACTGGAATAACAAGAACGAAGCCAGAAGGCCGATTGCTCAGCCAACCGTTCAGTCAAGCCCGTAAGCAATCCGGATCAGCGTCAACGGATGCTGTTTCTGCGCCTTGGTGTTACCCATACCCTGCTCAATGTGCCGGGCGGCGATGGCGCAGTCGGAACTGATGTAATCGGGTGTGGAAGCCGCCATTTGCTTGAATACCGGTTTGCCGATTTTCATGGAATCGGCGAAGTGTTCGCTTTTCACTCCCCAGGTCCCATCATGGCCGGAGCATCGCTCGACGACGCTCACTTTCGTATCGGGAACCATCTGCAGCATTTCCCTGGTTTTCTGCCCGATGTTCTGTACCCGCAAATGGCAGGGAATATGGTACGAAATATTGCCCAGTGGCTGCTTAAAATCGGTTTTCAGCAAACCGTCCCGGTTGCGCAACATCAGGTATTCAAATGGATCGAACATTGCTGCGGCTACCGCTTTCACATCCTCATCCTCGGGAAACATGAGCGGCAGTTCCTGCTTGTACATCAGCGTGCAAGAAGGCACAGGTGCAAGTATTGCGTACCCTTCCTTCGCAAGTTCCGCCAAAGGCGGGATATTCCTGATTTTAAGCGCCTTCACCGCATCCAGATCGCCCAGTTCCAGCTTCGGCATTCCGCAACAGGCTTCTTTTTCCACCAGGCGCGTGGGAATCTGGTTGTGGTCAAGCACCTTCAATAAATCATGCCCTATGCCGGGCTCATTGTAATTGACATAACACGTGGCATAAATCGCAACCTTCCCCGATGTCCTGTCGCCGTCACGGACTTCATGAGACGGATTGATCCTCGCATTCGGTCGAAATTTATGGCTGTCATAATCCGGCAGTTTCCGCTCTGCATGAATGCCCAGTACGTTATCCATCAGCTTGCGGGCGACCGGCGCCTTGTTGACCGCGTTTACCGCCTGAGCCACTACCGGAATGGCGGCCAGTTTACCCATGAGATCCGTGCTCGAAAGCAATTTATCACGGAAGCGGATATCGCCTTTCTTGTGCTTGACCGCCTTTGCACGCAGCATCAGGTGAGGAAAATCGACATTCCATGGATGCGGGG